>JAFSXO010000154.1 GCA_017444045.1 bacterium
CGCACACAGGCCACCATGCCCTCATCATTTATGCCTTCTACGGGGCAGCCAAGGTCGAGCACCTGGCGCAGATACTCCGCCTGTTCCGCGCTAAAGCGCTCGCCAGGGCACACCAGTGATATACCCGGCGGATACGTTACAATACGCCCCGCGCTGATGCGCCCTGCCGCCCGCTCCCAAGGCACTAAAGCACGCGGCTGCTGCCAGGCCTGGCGCGGCGTCATCTCCGCCGTCTCCCAGGCAGGAAAAGGCGGCAGCACCAGATCCGAATCCTGCCCCTGCCCTACACTGCCGACCTCACACAGAGCCGCGATCAAGCGCTCCACATCTTCTTCCCCATGCGCGGGGGTAAAGCTAAGCAGTGCCTGGCAAGGATCGGACATATCTACCTGAATATTATGGCGATACCTCAGCCGGCATTCCAGCAGCTGCCCGCCGCAGCCCACCCTGCGCCCCGAGATAACCACCCGCGTTGGATCGCAGGCAAATGCACCATTAGGGACAGGACAGCAGAAAACTGTTTCCGCGGCGATGCGCTCTCTCGCCCAATTAGCCAAATCCACGGTTCTTTCCCAGTCATGCTCACCCCGCACGGCCAGCTCCCGCCGGGCACCGTCAAGAGACGCCATAATCAGGCTGCTGGGACTGCTCGTCTGAAGTATCCTCAGCACCTCGGCGATACGCGCTGGATCTACGCTGCTTCCGCATTGGTGCAGCCAGGCAGCCTGCCCCAAAGCGCTGAGCGTTTTATGGGCACTCTGCACAATTAAATCGGCTCTCGCTCCGCACGCCGACTGCGGAAGCCGAGGCGAAGCCAGCAAATGCGCCCCCCAAGCCTCATCGGCCAGCGCCAAACCGCCCACCCCATGAATAGCCGCCACCAAGCCTGCAACGTCAGCAGCAGCCCCATAAGCGCTTAGGCTTTCGAAAAGACAGGCCTCTACATTGGGATGCTGCTTTAACAAACGCTGCAATTCCGCGACAGTCAGACCGTGGGCTACTTCCATAACATCGTCGTAGGGAACAGCGGCATAAATCGGCTCGGCTCCAGACAGCAGCACAGCACCGTGTATAGAACGATGAGCGTTGCGGGGCACAATAACGCGAGCGCCGTCTCGCAAGGCGGCTAAGGCCATAGCCTGCACCCCGACAGTGGAGCCGTTTACCAGAAACCAGCACCTGTCTGTACCGTATAGACGGCAGGTCAAGTCCTGAGCCTGGCCCAGCGCCCCAAAGGGATAATGAATATCATCGAGATCCAATACCTGAGACGTATCGGCGGCCAGCACTGAACCTTCTATCCCCGCCAAGGCGGCTGAAGAGGGCCAGCGCCCGCCAGCATGCCCCGGTAAATGAAAGCGCAAGGTTCCGCTCTCGGCATAAGAATTAAGCACCCTACAATAAGGCGCAGAATGCTGATTTGACACTTTCATCTATTATATTATAATTATTTATTGATAATCTAAGAAAATAAGGTGGAAGCTAATTCGTGAGCACTGCAGACCCCAACCCCAACGAAGAGAATAAAGCCGTGTCAGCTAACAATGCAGAAAACGCTCCAGCCACGGTGCAGCCTACTACTGCGGCCAAGAGTAAACAGCAGCGCCCTAAGCGTCCTTTTTGGAAGGCTGTACTAAGCAATCCTCTGTTCTGGCTAGTCGTAGCCATCGCTTTGCTCATCGGCGCCATTGAATATTTTGAGCGCTATACCCAAATCGGCATCAATAATACCTACAGAATTTTTTAGAGCGCCGCAAGCTCAGCTTCTCACTCCTGCCATACTTTACAGGGCCATTTAATTAGTATTCTGCGAACAATTTTTCGCAGTGCTAGGTTCCCCTAAATGATGCCAGAGAGATAAGTCGCGCCAGCGGCACAGGAGGTGGCCCAAGCTGGCGGGTTAGCTGACGCGACGTCACTGGCAGCTGCTATTTTGCGTCTACCTTGCGCACCAGCTCTTCGACGCTATGGCTGATCCAGGGCATTAAGCCCGTTGAGAAGGCCGGGCTTTCTTCCATAAAAACGTCCTCCAGCAGGAGACGGCGCAGCTTGGTATCCATAATATACTGCAAGTCGATAAGCGATACCATTATAACGGAGATATCCTGAGCAGGCTCAGCTTTATGCAGGGTACGCAGCTCGCGCACATATGTAACGCAGCAGCTGTAAGTCTGCGCCAGGCGCTGAGCCAGCTCTGATGAAACGCGCTCAGTCACGCCGGATTCTATCAGCTTTTCCTTTATCTCGCCGCTCATAGCTGTGCATTCAGCCATAAACTCATCATCGAGATCCTCGTCGTCATCGTCCTCCTCGTGATCATGGGAGCAATTCTCATCTTCGCACATGCAGTCCTCAAACTCATGGCACATATATGACTTCTCATAAATAGGGTCAAGAAAATTCATCAGCCCATCCATAGGCTCGGCCACATTGCGGATACAGCGTCCCATTGTGCTGGCCGTTTCGCGGATGTACAGAATATTGCGCAGCACTCCGTCTGCTTCGGATGACCCTGCCAGAAATTTTTCCACAAAATCCATGAAGTCACAGCAGAGAATAAAAAACCTGCCCAAATAAAAGGTAGGCTGAATAACCGCCACGCTGGACACGCCGGTATTCATTATCGTATCAAAAAGCTCCGTACTTACATCGCCTGTTGTCGTGCGCTCACGGACCTCCTGACGTATCTGCTCCCAAAAAGACATACGCTCCTCCTACCAAAAACAATGCCACGAATCCTTAACTCAATGCCATTAAAAATAATAATATTCACTACGCAGGTTATTCACCCTCTAAATCATCGCCAAAACATTTCAGCATACCCCGGCGCAGCTCTTCGCCGCTCAGCTTAGTCTCCAGCTCGGCAATAGCCTGAGCGTACTGAAGCTGTCCCAGTTCAGAGGCGATCCAGCGCGAAAAATCCCGGCGATTAGCATGGTATTCAATCGAAGATATATCGACATAATGCAGCACATCGATAAATGTATGCAGACTTCGCGCCTGAATGCCCAGATAACGCCCAGGCATCCAAAAGTGGAACGCGCGCTCCTCGGGAAGCTGAACGACATTCGGCACATATTTGCTGTAAGTCAGCATATTTATGTGCTCCTCGTCCTCATTGAAATCGATCATTTCTTTAATAACCGATTCCAGCTGCTCCAATATTTCGCTGGCCGCAGACGCACTGTCGGCGTCGACCCACAGCTTAAGCCGAGCCAATGCCGGATGAGGAAGCACCAGGCCAATGCCGTGCTCAAATTTTATGCGCACCCCGTCGAGCATTTCCATAAGCTGATCGCGGTATAGCTCCACCAGCAGGCGCATAACCTTGGCTTTTGCCGACCAATCGCAGTCCATAACCGCATGCAGAGTGTGCTGCTTGGGCAGAAGCGACACCAATTCCGAAAGGGGACGATTAGATTTAACGATCAGCTCCATCAGCTTGCAGACCGCAAAGAAGGCATCGACACCAGGAGAAAAGGTAGGATAAATAAACGATCCGTTCGGAGTACCGGCCAAGGCTAAGCGCGACTGTCCCAAAGCCGAGGTATGCATAAGCGAGCGCATATCGGTTTTGGTGCGCACAATACGGCCATGGCATTTATCGGCGATCTTATCGAGGACTCGGGAAGCGCTGATAGGTACAGCCACCACAGAATCGGGGAAAGCATTAAACATCATATAGGCCATCATGGCCAGCAGCTGGCCTCCGTCGATCAGATGGCCTTTATCATCGACGACGACAAAGCTTTCTCCATCGGTATCGATAAGAATGCCAAAATTAGCCCGCAGCGGCTCTACGATATCGCACAGCTGCTCAATGGCCTGCTCGCGGTGGGTATGCACCTCGTTGGACTTGTCGACATCGAGATACGCGTTAAGGTTTACCGCCTCTACACCCAGCCTGCTGAGCAGGTTGGGCAGCACCGCCGAAGCACTGCCATAAGCGTAGTCGATGACCACCTTGAGATGAGCCTCGCGCAGTCTGTCAACGCTAACGTAACGCAGAAAGCGCTCACAGTACTGCCCCACCGGGTCGTCCGCGTATTCAATGTGCCCCACTTCGTCAGCTTCGGTGCGCCGGAAATCCTGGCGCGAAAAAATATTATCAATCTTGCGCTCAATGCTGGCATCTATATTAACGCCGCGATGATCGAAGAACTCAATCTCTATGTAACGAGGATTATCCTGGTATATGCGGGTATGAATGCCCCCGCACAGATTGGGGTTATCGCTAACCATCTGCCGACTGACAGGTGCTGGATTTAGACGGCAGTCCATAATATTGACCCCTACCGAGTTAAACCCGCAGATAATAGCGCGGTTTATCAGACGGGAAACCGCATGGGCATCGCGCGAGGTTGACACCGTAGCGCCCTTCGGCATTAAGGTTCCATACGCAGCTCCCAGACGCATGGCAAATTCGGGGGTAATTTCAATATTGCCCAAGCCTAAAACGCCGTTCTGACCGAAAAGAGCGCCAGAGGCCAGCTTACCCCAAACGATATCCATAGACACGGTATTGCCGTCGGCTATGCGTTTATTCGGCCAGATCTTGACCTTGGCCGCCAGCCTAACGCCTCTGCCGAGATGGCAGTCATCGCCCACGACACAGCCATCGCTGAGTATTACATTGGATTTTATGGTACAGCGCCTGCCCACAATACAGTTAGTCCCGTGAGAGCGCCTGCCGAAAAACACATTATTAAATAGGATGCCGCGAAGCAGAAAAGCGCCGTCGCCTATGCTGCAATTATCACCCAGACAAGTGTAGGGGCCGATATATGCGTCAGAGCCGATATGGCAATTGCGGCCTATTAGCAGCGGGCCTTCCAAAGTAGCTGACGGACTAATCTTGGTGCCTTCGCCTACCCAGATGCCGCGCTTTCGCTCTGTGCCGACCAGCTCGTGAAGCACCTTGCCATTAAACAGATCCTGCACGCACTTGCGGAAGTTATCCAGGTCACCCATATCGCACCAGTACGTGTTGGTGACATAGCCATAAAGCCCGCGCTCGTGCTCCAAAAGCTGGGGAAATATATCTTTAGAGAAATCGTAAGCCTTGCCCGGCTCCATCAGCTTAAGGATTTCCGGCTCCAGCACATAGATACCGGTATTGACCTGATCCGAAAATACCTCACCCCACGACGGTTTCTCTAAAAAACGCTGAATGCGCCCGCTTTCCTCAGTGATAACCACGCCATATTCGACGGGCTTCTCAACACGGGTCAGGGTAAGCGTGGCAACCGCATTTTTTTCGCGGTGATACGCCAGCAGACGGCTAATATCCAGATCTGTCAGGGCGTCGCCGCTAATTACCAGAAATGTATCGTCGAGATACTGTTCAATTTTTTTTATGCTGCCGGCAGTGCCCAACGGCTCGTCTTCGGTAGAATAGATAATTTTTAGCTGATAGCCGAACCCATCGTTAAAGTAAGAGATAATGTCATCGGCTAGGTAATGCATGGTCAGGATAACCGTGTCGATACCGTGGCGGACCAGAAGATCAAAAACGTATTCCAAAACCGGCCGGTTGCACAGCGGAAGCATTGGCTTAGGCGAGGTTACGGTCATGGGCCGTAAACGCGTGCCTTCTCCGCCTGCCATAATAACTGCCTTCATTTGCCTGTGCACCCCCTTTGCCGCCTGCTCTCTGTCGCTGACGCAATCTCTTTCTCTGCCATATATTCAATGCTATTTGATTAAATTCTCTCAAATAGGCTTATGCTGCGCTAGCTTCCGCGCATTTAGCTGACGCTAAAATACCGACCTTGAAATATTATTCCTTTGCTTCCCTACACCTTGGCCTCCCCCTCTATACCAATGCCATTTAGTTAGTATTTATGAGTACGTATTTGCGCTGCACCAGCTTTCGCGCCGGCACTGCTTCGCTTCGCTCAGATGTGCCTTGCGCGAAACTGGTTACGCGCTACTATCCGTGCACACAACAGCCATGAACGTGCCGAGCTGAGCTTAACAAAAGGACTATGAGTTTTTCGTAAATTTGTTTGCGCTATACCCCAATGCACAAACAAAAATATATGCAGGTTTAATAACAAACACTTTTGGCAGGGTAATTCCCTTTAAAGTCAAACAGAATATTTTAGCCCTTGTGGGCATCCCTCGGTTCACGATGTGGATTCAATACTTTGAATGCGGGATCTCGTGCCATGTTAAAAATGATTCAAAAGCGTCTGCCTATAGAATTAAGCAATGAGGACGCAGCCTATATTCAGCAAAATCTCCAGACTCGTTATAATTCTCTGTTCCACAAAATTCGTTTGGAATACCTAAACCGCCTAGGATTAGACACCAACTCCTACAGTCTGACCCTCCCTTCCGCCAGCTCTGAGCTGATCCTAGGGGAGCTTTTCATGCCTGAGCCTGGGCTAATCTGCTACATCAAAGCCGTGCGCGGTTCGGGCTACCTAGAGGCTGGCGCCATCACCAACGAGGCAGAGTGCGACACAGATTCCTTCTTTATCGACGTCAGAGAAGCAGTATGCGAGCGCTGCCAAAACGTTCCCTCCTGGCAGCTTCCTCCAGAATATGAAACCCTCAGCATCGACGGTTCCGAGCCGGGCAACATCAGCATAGAGCCCAAGGATATGGCGGCTGCCCGCGCCCTCATGGATTCCGCCTCCCGCAATCTGCTGGCCAAAATCAAAGACGCTGGCTCAATATTCCTGAATAAGATTTATACCGACGACCGCAAAACCACCGAAGCCTACATCCGCAATTTTGAGGCACTCAAGCTCATAAACAAGGAGTATGCCGTACTCTGCCGCCGCACCGGCCAGCAGATCCTGCGCGTCGCCGAGCGCTCTACCATTGACGAATCCTCGCAGAAATCGTTCAAGTGCTTCATCTGCGGCAACCCCATCGCCCAGGAGGTCGTTGAGGAGATAGCTACAAGCAACGATCTTTGCTCCGAAATGTTTAACGACAACAAATGGCTACTGGTGCTAATCCAGGGTATACTCGGAGAGTTAGGCGTACCCAGCGAAGCGATCAGAGTCTACAGGGATCCCAACCTCCCGGCGCGTCTGTTCCTCAACATCAACGGCCTGCGCTTCCTGCTAGTGCTCTGCACAGAAGAACTCAACCTAGACCAGGCCAATCTGATCAGCGCGCATCTGACGGCTTACAGCCTGCACCAGGCCATCATCGTTTCGACGCACAACATCTCCACGCTTATGCGCCACCACCTGGCTAAGCTGAATGAGAACACGGTGTTCCACTTCATCTGCGATCTCAACAACCTCGATGCCTCGATTAAGGACATCCTGCTCGGCGAGCTGCGCAACCATGTAATCGCTCAGCTCAACGACATTTCCAAAGCTACGCCTATTTGCATCCCCTCCCTGGTCATCGCCCGCATGCTTCCCCAGCCCGTCAAGCAAGAAGAGGCTCCCGAAGCCAGCCAGCCTGCCCCCGAGAGCGAACCGGCTCCGGTCTATGTAAGCCCTTCCGAGGCAGAGCCTAAAGCGGAGAGCGACAGCGCTCAGGTCCTAGACGCCGATACTGTTGAACTTTTAACCGAGCTCACCACCGACGAAAGCGCGGCCGACGACGACAAGGCGAGCAAAAAGTCCAAAAAGTCCAAAAAAAGCTAATTAAGCGCTGTACTTAATCCATCCCTAGTGCTGCCAGCGCATGCTATCAGACATAGCTGCGCTGGCTTCTTTATCGCTATCGGCTGCATATGGCGAACAGCCGACAATAAGCGTACAGCAAACTCGCCTAAAACAAAACCGCCGGAGCTTATCGCTTCGGCGGTTTTGTTTTAGGCGCTCTTCAAGGCTGCGCTAATAGGCGACAGCGAATATAGCCTTTTCTTTAGTTTCGCGACCGCTAAATATGCACTTTCCAGTTTCGCCGCTTTGCTCAAAGGGAATAACTCTGACCACGGCTTTGGTCTCTTCTTTGATCTTAGCCTCAATCTCGGAGTCTTCGACAAACCAGCAGCGAGCGAACCCACCTTTGGTAAGCACAGCTTCTTTGAGCTCGTCATAGGAGCTGACATCGTAAATATGCGCGTCACGGAAGGCCAGGGCCTTCTCATACATCTGCCTCTGCACGTCATCGGCCCGCTGCCGCAGCCATTCGGGAGAGATATCGGCCAGCTTCTCAAACGATTTAGAGCCGCTGAAGCGTACCTTAAGGACAAAGGCTTCGCCATCGACATCACGGGGACCGACCTCAATACGGAAGGGCACCCCGCGCTGCTCCCAATAGAAATGCTTCTCAACGGGACGGCAGTCGCGCAGGTCAAACACCACATTCTGCCGCGCGTGCTCATCGGTAAATACGGAAATGAGCTCGCGTCCCTTGCCAAGAGCCTCGCCATTGGCCAGATTCTCTTCTCCGCACAGCGCAGCCAGGATTCTGCGGCAGTAGGCCAGGACCCGCTCTTTATCGCTTTCACTGCGGTAAATGGGCACTACGGCCGCCAGCGTAGGAGCTACATGAGGCGGCAGGACCAGGCCTTCGTCATCGGAATGCATCATGATAAGCCCGCCGATTAAGCGCGTGCTCACGCCCCAGGATGTAGTCCAGCAATACTGCAGCGTGTTATTTCTATCCAGGAACTGCACGTTAAAGGCCTTAGAAAAATTCTGCCCCAGGAAGTGAGAGGTGCCAGCCTGCAAGGCCTTGCAGTCCTGCATCATCGCTTCTATGGCATACGTAGTCTCCGCACCGGGGAACTTTTCAAAGGCCGTCTTGCGCCCAGTCAGCACCGGCAGAGCCAGCATATCTTTAGCGAAATCGGCATAGACCTGCAGCATGCGCAGGGTTTCCTCAACAGCCTCCTCGGAGGTCTCGTGAGCGGTATGCCCTTCCTGCCACAGGAACTCAGCCGTGCGCAAAAACAGACGCGTGCGCATCTCCCAGCGCATCACGTTAGCCCACTGATTGATTAAAACCGGCAAATCGCGGTAGCTCTGAATCCACTGCGAGTACATGTGGCCAAACAGCGTCTCTGAGGTAGGCCTTATAACGAAAGGCTCGGGCAGCTCGGTGCGCGCCTCTAAATGCCCAGATTCTCCCTTGGACAGGCTCGAATGAGTGACCACGGCGCACTCCATAGCAAAGCCCTCCACATGCTGGGCTTCTTTTTCCAAGAAGCTAACCGGAATCAGCATGGGCAGATAAGCATTGACATGGCCAGTCTGTTTGAAACGGCGGTCGAGATCGCGCTGAATAGCCTCCCACAGAGCATAGCCGTTAGGGCGGATCACCATGCACCCGCGCACGGGCGAATAATCGGCCAGCTCGGCCGCTTTAATGACATCTAAATACCACTGGGGGTAATCTTTTTCACGGGAAACAATATTTTTAGCCATAATGCGCCGCCTTTCGACATCAGCTCACAGTTCCCCGCTAAATGACAGCGCCAGAATGCACAAGGGGAATAGGTTTAAGGCTGCGAAACAACGCGCCATGGACAATAGCGACCTTTCCCTTCATGAGCTGCAGGACTTTATCAGAGTTCACTATTACAAGCACGACAAAGAGCGCGGAACCGCGGGTACCTTCATGTGGTTTATAGAAGAGGTAGGCGAGCTTTCCACGGCACTGCAGCATATAAGCAACGCGCCTGACGATCCATCTTGCCGTCAGAATCTGCAGGAGGAATTTGCCGATGTGCTGGGCTGGCTCAGCACCTTGGCCAACCTGCACGACATAGACCTAGCCAAAGCCGTCCGCGAAAAGTACCTAAACAGCAGCGACCAGAACGCTCACAAAAGCTAGCTTACTTTATTTATACCAGTCCATAAGATCGGCATTGGAGCGATCGCGCAGGGCGCGCCCTTTGTCCGGAGCCGGATCGGGGCGCAGACCGTATGTCTGCAGTCCCTCGTGGCCTTCGGGCAGATGCTCGGTAATGGGAAGCCCTTCGCTGTCTACGTAAAGCAGGCAATGGCAGTATTTATACATCTGCATCTCATCACAGGGGCAAAGCCAGCGTCTGTGCTTGATCTCTTCCTGCTTGTTTTCGTAATAATTGCAGGGACACAAGGGCCGCCCCAGCTCGCGCATGTTATGAGCCAGCCCCAGCAAAACCGCATCGGTAACCTGCTGCATGGGGCTAAAGCAGGTGCCTGTAGCCTCGCGGTATTTCTCCGCATAACGTTTAATCTTTTCCAGAACCGCATCCTCGCTCATAGCTTTACTCCTTATTGCTCAATGCCATTTAGTTAAGGATTCGTGGCATTGGTTATGCTCATTCATGTACGTTAGCGCTACGTTGTACATTAGCGTATAAGTTAGCGCACAACATGCGTTATACTTCGATTCTTCCGCCAGCTGTGGCCACCCCTTCTGTCGCAGTCGCGACATCTCCCCCTGCCATACTTTAGGGGGAGTTATAATGAGGATCTATTGGCCATTGCTTAACTAAACGATATTGACTAGAAGCCTACTTTATCTTTAGCATGGAACGCAGATTTACTAGGCTATTCTTAATGAAGGGATCCTCAGGATTCTCATTTATCCAATCGCGGGCATGAATAACAGTCGAGTGCTTCCTCTCAAAAATTTTGCCAATATCTGTTAAGGACAAATCCGTTAGCTCATTCATTAAGTACATAGCTATGTATCTGGGCTTAACTATGGTCTGATTGCGGCTATTGCTGGTCAGTACATTTTCAGAGATATTGAAATAATCGACGACCGCCTTCATGATAGCTTCAGGACTGGGAGGGTTGGCCTGCGTCTCTACTTTAAGCGCTTCCTTGGCATTTTCCAAGGTAATAGGCTTGCCCTGCAGAGAGCAAATAGTGATTACCCGATTCAGCGCTCCCTCGAGATCGCGAACATTGGCGAAATAAGATTCGGCTATAAAGCTAAGTACATCGTTACCTATAGAATAATCCTTTTGCCCAGCCTTTTGGCGCAGTATGGCTATACGCGTTTCAAGCTTAGGAGCCTGAATATCGATTATTAGACCCTGGTTTAAACGCGAGGTCATGCGTTTAGTAATTGTAGGAAGCTCATTAGGAGGGCGATCGCTGGATATGACAATCTGCCCCTTATTATTCTTGATCGCCTCAAACGTGTGGAAAAATTCCTCCAGCGTCTTTTCCTTGCCGATCATAAACTGCATATCGTCGACGAGCAGCACATCTATATTTTCGCGGTATCTCGCATGGAACTCTTGGAAGCCCCCGCGTTTTTTGTTAAAGGCCACATCGATATATTCGTTTAAAAAGGATTCGGCGGGCATATACAGTACGCGCTTGGTTGGATAATGATCAAAAATATAGTTGCCTATCGCATGCATTAAGTGCGTTTTTCCTAGCCCGACTCCGCTATAGAAAAATAGGGGATTGTTTTCAGCCCCAGGCCCTTGGGCTACACTTCTGGCTGCTCCTACAGCTATTTCATTATTCTCCCCGCACACATAGTTCTCAAAGGTAAACTCGCGCGACAGATGGGTATCACCGTAATTAATGGATAAACTGTCTGTCGGCTTCTGACTTATAATCTGGATATTATCAGCGGCCGAAGAGCTGCCTTCACTATTCTGCTGGGCCAGATCTGTCGTTTTGGCGCCAATGCCCACACTAAACTGTTCCAATATAGCATCTGAAGGATCAGCTGAAGAGGAAGAAACCGCAGGAGAAGGGCTGTTAATTATAACTCTATCGAATGGGCTAGTAGTTTTTCCAGGCTCATTGAGCGCAGCTCTAGCAGTAGGCGGAGTATTAATGCTCGCAGAGCCAGGGTGAACGCTTGATGCTTTAGGCACAAAAGCAACAGTAGCGTTGGGTATTCCCGTATGCTCGACTAAGAGCCTATTAAGCAATTCTTGGCGCTGAGGATCAGAATAGCGCGAAATAATAAAGGGCGCAGCTTCTACTATAAGGCAATTGTTGCTGTCAAAATCTACCGGAGTAGCTTCTTTTAGAAACTTTAGCATGGTAGCATCGACATTTTGGATACAGCCCTGCCATATCTCTCTAAGGTCTTGCTCAGTAAAAGCAATATGTTCGCTATCCACAGTTCCTCCTAAGCAGCGCAGTTACGCTAAACAAAAAAAAGCTAAGCCAGATAATTAAAACATTTATGTAGGCTTAACCAGAATGCCAAACAATAAGTCTGGCACTCAAACTAGTATATATAGTTGTTCCCCATGTTGGACAGAGAAATTCTTAGAGGCCAATCGCTTCCCTTCCGTACATAATGTTAAGTTTTTGAGCTGCTCATTCAGTCCGCCTGCGCTCTGATAGCGTCACCGGCTTAGCCGTTTGCGCTGTTTTGCCTGCACTGCGCTCGCTTCGGCCTACCCATAATTAATCGCTCGCTGCCAGACGTATTCGGTGCGCAGCTGTTTTTTGGTTAAAGCTGAACATTATTATGTGCAAATGTTCATAACTAGAGGCTAAGACATCGAATTAATATTTACATTTGCACACAAACAGAGCAGACTGTGTTCATAACTTTAAAAACGCCGAAATATACGGGCTGGCGATTGACAGCAGCGTCTAAAAATAAACGCGTTATTTACCGGTTATGCACAAATAACCAGCTTTGCACGATCGAACAGCAGTTAAAAACACCTATAAGCAAAGCCCGATATTTCATGCTTCCGCTACTTATGAACATAGTTGTGTGTCAGATTTGGCCTGTTCAAACCAGATTAGTACGGTTAGCTGTGCAAAGCCTGTGCATAAGTCAATAATTGTAATAATATAATGGCTATTGAAAAAGGGTGTTTAGCCTACAAAAAGAGGGCATCTGCTGATTTCATAAGTTCATTTAATTTTGGGCTTTAGCAAGTTAAGCAAAACATATAAGCTTTACCTACAGCTGCTGATGCCGCATTTTTCGGCAATGAGATGGTTGGCTGGCTATCATAACTGCGTATTGGAATAAGCAGAAGGTGCAACTCATTAGCGATTTTGCCGTACCCTCTATTCCGTACCAAATCTTGAGCAATATCATTTAGTATCTTTTCGAAAAAAGTATCTACCCTACCAGCAAGCGCTGCTCCTTACCGAACAATGCCCGATTGATTCTGAGCACATCGTAAACCTTTTTCTTTAAGTAATACTCAGCTATGGTCTCTAATGCATCACTGCACATAAGGGTATAGCCAGCCAAGTCCAAAAAACTTTTCGCTTCCTCAAAAGATAACTCTAAAGCAAAGGCCAAAGCCAGCACCACATTTTTTGGAGGAAGCTCGTTTGCTTCAGCACGCTTCAGCGCCGGCACTGCTTCGCTGCGCTCAGATGTGCCTTTCGCGGAACTAATTACGCGCTTTGATCTGCTTACGACGGCCGTGAATGGCCGACATAGGCTAAACAAAATGACACTGATAGTTCGTTCACCGAAGCTCTCATCAGCATGGCATTTGATTAAAACTGAACAATATTTTGTTCAAATGTTCATAAGTCGAGGAGCTTTCAATCGAATTAATATGAACATCTGAACACAAACCGCAGCCGCTCTGTTCAAAACTCAAATTGTTCCGAAAAATAAGGCTTTAGCTGATAGGTGCATACGATAATATACCTATTATTTACAGGCCATGCACAATTTACAAGCTGAAATTTATCGAACACCAGCTGAAAGCACATGGCATCATAAACCGAATTTTCCTGGGTTTCGCTAGTTATGAACAGTTATCTGTGTTTCTGCTTAAATGTTCAGCCTTGTTCTGTTCAGTTCTCTGTTCATAACCTGTTTATAAGTAAATAATTATTGCAATTTGAGGCCAATTGAAAAAGGGCGTTTGGCCTACAAAAAGAGGGCATCTGCTGATTTCATAAGCTCATTTAATTATGCGCCTTGGAAAGCTATGCAAAGCATATAAGCATTACCTACAGCTGCGAAGGCCGCTTTATCGGCAAAGAGACGGTGGGCTGGCTATCATGCCAACGTATTGTAATGAGCAGAACGCTCAGCTCATTAGCGATTTTGCCGTGCCTTCTATTCCTTACCAAATCTTAAGCAATAGCATTTATACTCAATGCCATTTAGTTAAGGATTCGTGGCATTGGTTCTGATAATTCATGTGAGTTAGCGCTGCGTTGTACATTAGCGTATAAGTTAGCGCACAACATGC
>JAFSXO010000155.1 GCA_017444045.1 bacterium
ACTCCCCCTAAAGGATGGCAGGGGGAGATGTCGCGACTGCGACAGAGGGGGTGGCCACAGCTGGCGGAAGAATCGAAGTTTAACGCATGTTGTGCGCTAACTTATACGCTAATGTACAACGCAGCGCTAACTCACATGAATAATCAGAACCAATGCCACGAATCCTTAACTAAATGGCATTGGGCAGCGATTGAATTGCGTTTATGCCTGCGGCTGGTTTGCTATTATCGCTGACTTATGATATCCTTAGAATACTTATGATATCTTTAGAATGCAAATGCCATAGGCATGGCTAACCATATAGCATTGCCCCAAAAGGGTGCGATGCTATTTGTTTAGACCTTGCCTTTGCTATTAGGATAGTCATGAGCAAAGCTGAGCGCAAATGGACATCTACGCTTTTATCAGTTATAGCTTTCTAACTCATAGATGAGCAGACGGTGCTTGCCTCTGCCCGTTTGCTTTTATTTGCTGTTTTATTTCAGCGGCTGAAAAGGACACAGTTAAAATGAAAATCTTATATCTGTCTGCAGAAGCAACGCCTTACGTAAAAATCGGAGGTCTGGGAGATGTGGCAGGCGCTCTTCCGGCGGCTTTGCGGTCCAGAGGGCACGATGTGCGCCTAATGATGCCCGCTTACGGTCTTTTAGATCGCCAAAAATTTGGTCTCGAGAAGAAAATTGACAGCTTTAACGTGCAGATGGACTGGCGCAATGAGACGTGCCAAATGTGGGTTAATCCCAGCACCGGTGACAGTTTTATTACCAACTATTATTTCTTTGACAACCGTTTCCATGTCTATGGCAACGGAGATGAGGTCGAGCAGTTTGTGCTGTTCTGCCGGGCAGCGTTGGAGGCCTGCCGTTTAGAGAAATGGGAGCCTGATATTATTCACGCTAACGACTGGCATACGGCGGCAGCTATTCGGCTGGCCTGGGCCAAGGGGAAGGATAGGCCGGGGCTGGTCTACACTATCCATAACATGGCTCATCAGGGCAGTCAGTATCCCAGCGGGTGGCCTCTTCTTGGCGTCTACGATGGGCGCGGCAGCATGAATTTAATGCAGCAGGCCATTATTTCCGCCGATGTTGTGTCGACAGTGAGTCCCACCTATGCCAGGGAAATACTCACTCCCGAGGGCGGATGCGGTCTCGATGGTGATTTACGGACCAAAGGCGATAGAGTGCGAGGAGTTCTTAACGGCTTGGATCTGGTAAGCTACGATCCCAGCACCGATAAGTCTCTGGCTGCCAACTATTCACGCGGCAACCTTGATAATAAAAAGCTGTGCAAGAGCGAACTGCAGCGCAGAGTGGGGCTGGAGCAGAACCCAGATGCGCCGCTTATCGGCATGGTAAGCCGTTTGGACTTCCAGAAGGGCATCGATCTGCTGCTTCAGGTCGTCGATCGCATAATTGATTACAGCGATGCTCAGATTATGGTACTGGGCAGCGGCGATCACGCGTATGAGGTCTCTGTTGATCAGGCAGCTGCGCGCCATAGGGGCAGAATGGCTACATATATAGGCTATGAAGGCGATTTAGCCCGCCAGATTTATGCAGGTGCCGACATCTTCCTAATGCCCAGCCTGTTTGAGCCATGCGGCTTAAGCCAGCTTATCGCTATGCGCTACGGTACGCTGCCGGTGGCTCGGGCAACGGGCGGACTGCGCGATACTATTGTGGATGTGCGCTCAGCTGAGGACGGGTGCGGCTATCTCTTCGAGAATTACGATAAGGAAGAGATGATGTACACTTTGTTTGAGGGCGCGTTCAAGGACTATCGCGACAAGGGCAGATGGTATGCAGCGATAGACCGGGCGATGAGCCGTGATTTCTCTTGGAAAACCGCGGCGGCCGGCTATGAGGAACTGTATAAGCTGGCTCTGGAGCGCTAGCTTGCTTGCCTATTGATACTGCCTGTATCCTCTTGACATTCATTTAGCAAAGTGCTATTATCTTCTGGCGTTCGGCACGAGAGAGCTGAGCGCCCGCCTGAAGAGGCGGCTTTGACAATGATAGAGACTATTGAAAGCGAAAGCAATTTTGTTGAGCGAGAAGACAAAGATTCTCACCCTTGAACTCTTCGGAGAAAGAGCGAGCCGCCTAGAGATAGGCGCGTAGTTCTCGGTCCG
>JAFSXO010000156.1 GCA_017444045.1 bacterium
AAATAAATAAATAGGAATTTTTCAGTATGCCTACAGATGCGTCCCAGCCGCTTACGTCCAAACAGCTGTACGTCGGGGCTGCGCTGGCTTTATGCCTTAGCATAGCCGGATGGTGGTTTAGTGCGCCTTCGCAGGATAGGCAGAGCGCGCTTCCCGATACTCTGCCTCTGAACCGGCGCGAGGCCGAACGCGGACGGGCGCATATTTTTCAGCGTCATACCAAGGATCTAACTTACAAAGATGATTCCGCAGCCGCTGGGCAGGCTGGAGTTATCAGCTATGTCCCTTACGGTGAAGCTCCCAAGCTTGCTTTAGAAGCGGGTCAGACTATGGTCCAAAAGCCGGGACAGCTTCAGCGCAAAAAGCTAAGGATAATCAATGGGCAGGCTAACCCAAGGGATCTGTTTAGGGAGCGCCGCGATAGGGCTGCGCTTCCGTCAGCGGACACAATGCCGCCATCCCAAGCGCCTCAGCCGCTGGCCAGCGCTTCAGACTATCCCACGAATACCAAAAAGCAGGGCCGTTCTGCACAGTCGGCGTCCGTTCCCTCTCGGTCAGCAGCGTTGCCGGCAGCTGCGGCGGAAGCCAAGGCGGTTTTGCTCGCCGAACAGGACGGCGATGGGCTGATCTTTCCTCCGCCGCATATTTCCTCGCGAATAGGCCTACCCCAAGCCTGGCGCAGCAGCAGGAACAGCCTGCTCTATATTTATGATGAGAGCGGCACTAGCGCAGAAGGAGTTTGCTTTCAGGTTACCGCTGAAGACAGCATCTGGCAGGCAGATCTTGCTCTTTCCCGTCACGAACGGCCTGACAGCAGCATCTCTCCGGCTATGGCTAGTCTAGGGTTGGCCCTGGTGCCTGCCCGCAGCAGGGGACGCGGAGCCGTGCTGGCTTCGGCTCCGCCGGCGCGCCATGAGAATTTGGCTACTTCCGGCCTTCCTTTTGAAGCTGGCACCTTTTCCAATGCCCGGGTAACCGATAATCTTTATGGCGGTATGTTTTCGCTGATCTGTCCTATCCGCCCTGAATTTGCCGCCAGTCCTTTGATCAATGCCCGCGGCGAAATCGCGGGTCTGGTAGTCGGCACTATGCCCGAGTACCGGGGGCACAACCATTTCCTTGGCGCCGATGCCTCGCTTCTGTACGCCTGGTGCCAGAGGAGAACTGTAACCGGAATGGGCAAGCTCTACGATTTGGAGTTCCAGATCGCCGACCAGCTTGAAAGCGCTCTGGCCAGCCTGCGTAAGCGCGGTCTTAATGCGAGTCCGCCGGCAGACGCCGGTACCGCAATTCCGGGGCAGTCCTTGGGCGGCTTCCGTTTAGGCGCATCGGTTCAGGAGGTGACGGCTGTCTTGGGTGAAGCATACAGCGCGCAGACCGATCTGTTCGGCTATCCGGTTAAGGCCGATCATCCTTTGTTTAGCTATGCAGCATATCCAGGGCATGGACTGGCCTTTAATTTTTATGACGGTCGGCTTGTCGCCATAGAGACTAACAATCCCGCCTATGCTACGCCCGCTGGCCTCGGCCCCGGCGCGGATACCGGCACCGCTGGATTTACCCATGAGCTTTCCTACGGCCGCTGTTCCGGCTATACCGAACGCGAGCATCAGCTTTGGGCCATCCAGGGACTTGAAGCTGAGCTTAACGATCAGGGCATTGTCGAGCTTTTAAGGATTACCATATAACCATAAGCTATGAGCATTAAGCCGCAAACGCACCATATTCGCTCGCGCCAGTCAGGCAACGTCCTGATTATGGCCATATTTGTAGCGGCCTTTTTGTTCTTTCTGTCTGTAGCTATCATAGCCCAAAACCGTCAGAATATTCTGCTGGTGTTAACCGAGGATTACCGCATTCGCGCTGCCAACAGCGCCAATGCGGCTTTGGATTTAGCCCTGCACGTTATGCGCCATAATCCCCAGTGGCCCAGCCTGCTGCCTGGGCACAGCGGGGAGCTGGAAAGCGGTGGCTCCTGGCGCATAAGCTCCGTCAGCTACATCGCTAACCGCCCCCATATTATTAAGATAGAGAGCCGCGGCTCCTGTGGTCTGTTTGCCTCGGGCAGAACGCGCTACGTCGAGGAACTAGCCTTCGGCAGTGCCAGCGCCGGTTCCGCGGGCGGCAAGAATCAGCCCACTCATTTGTTTGCCTATGTTAAGCAAAATGATGCCGATAAGCTGGCCGTGCTGACCCCAGATATGCGCTGGCAGATTCTCGGTGCCGTTCCCATGGGCACAGTCTCTCCCCGGGATGAGAAGCAGATCCCCTGGCTGGCAGCCCAAGGTGGGCCGCTGTTCTCCCGGGCGCCCAGCTTTGAGCTGAGCTTCGAGCTTCAGGATGTCGGTATCGCCAATGGACAGGGTGTATTAAAAACCATAAACCTGCCTCAGAATAAAGATGAGCAGGAAAAGAATATCACCCAGCCGATTGTTTATCTTAAAGCCAATGCTGGCGTTTTGTCGTGGTCCGATGCAAAATTTCCCTGCCATTTTGGTGCGGGCGGCCAGAATATCGGCTCTAACCCTTCAGGAGAGACTGCCGCTTCGGGCAGCGGACGCGAGCAGCTTACCAAGTATCTCGATGCTGAGGTGCACAATCTGGTCTATAAAGGCCCCACGCTGGAATGGTATACTACTGTAGGGCAGGGCCTGGCCGTAAACGGCAGTACGGTGTATTGCCACGGCTGGCATCACTACTATCAGGGGACCCAGGCCACCATTAGCGGCAAGGGATATCTGATTCAGCGCAATGCTAAAACCTACTGTGCGCCCGCTTTGCTGTGCTATAGTGCGGAACAGGATGCCTGGTCGGTAGTTATGGACATGATGACGGTGACTGGGCGGGATACGCCTCCCGAAATTGTGCCCTTATCCGCGGGCAATACACCCTGCACTAACAGTCTGGCCTATGCAAACGGCTCTCTTTATTGCCTGGCTCAGAGCAACCGCGAGCGCATTTTGCGGGCTTCTCCCACCAGCTGGTCTGGATGCGCATCTTCTGCAGGAAAAAGCTTAGGGCTATTTGGGTATAAAGGGCAGCTGCTGTACCATACCGCGGGCACGGCCGGAGACATGAGCAATCTGACGGGCTTAAATGCAGCCGATCCGCTGAAAGACCTCTATCTGGAATGCGCGGCGGTTAGCCTGGCCGGAGAGGCGGGCAACGCTGTCGTCAGCCCTAATTTTAAGCTGTATCCTTCGTTGCATACGGGCAAAAGCAGCTCGGCTGGGGCGGCCGTCTCTGGCGGAGGCAACAGCGTAGCCGTATGCGGTGACAATATTTATACCTTTGCCACCTTCAGGCCTTATTGCGAGGAGCCGTCTGGGGGGCTAAACAGTCTGTATCCTGATCTGTATGAGAGTATTGCGCAGCGCCGCAGCAATTTGGCGGGCGAGTCGGTAACAGGTCTAGTTCATTACGATGGGGAGGGCTGGCAGCTGTGGCCCAGCGGGCTTAACGATCTGGCGGTTTCGTGGAATGACTGCTACGGCAATAAGCGATTAAGCTTGGTGTACGACAAAAATACCGGGCAGAGTGCCGAGCTTATTCCAGGTTTTCTGGCCGCTGCCTATTATCCGGAGCTGGCCGGTGGTTCAGCCAGTCTCTGCCGTTACGCGGTATTGCTGGATCAGTAACTGGGCGATGCCTGCATGAAGTCCGGCCAGCGCCGAGCTTTAGCAGACTGTTAGTCCAATGCCTATGAAATGAAAGGAGGGGTTCGATGGCTTGCAAAATACGCTGTCTCCAGCGAGAGGCTGGCTTTACCTTGGGCGAAGTGCTTTTAGCTATACTGTACATAAGCATAGCCTTTTTCGCCTTCGCTGCATTGCAGCAGCGGCTGATTTACAGCTCCTGGAAGATCGAGCAGCGCACCCCGCCGCGCGAGGCCTGCCGCGCCGACCTAATCAGTCAGGAGATGCACGTCCGCCAGGGGGGAAAACCTGATGCCGCCGAGCAGGTGCCTGGCGTCAGCCCGGGGCTTTACCGCATAAAAGCGCAGACGGCGTGGACCGACATCTCTGCTCCCCACGCTGGCGGCATCGAGACAGAACAGGTATACGTGTTTGAGACTTACGCCACGCACAGGAGGACAGCGGGATGGCAGCAGGACTGATCTCATCACGCCGCACCTATGGCACCACGCTGATCGAGCTGCTGACCGCCTCTTCGATATTTCTGCTGCTGATCGGGGTTATCATGTCGTTTTACATAAGCGGAGCCAGGGTGACGCGGCAGCAGGATCAGCACTCGGAAACGCTGCGCCGAGGACTGCGCATAGTCAACCGCATAGAGGTGCTGCTATCGTATTCGCATCTGCTGTGGGCGGGCCGGGATTATTCAGAGCAGGAAAGCCAGGTTCTGCTGTTTGTGCCTCTGGCAGACAATCCGCTGGCCAGCTTAAATGGGATTAGCTGGAGCCGTAAAGCGGCTAAGCTCTGCGTGGATATAAGCGATAAGAATGAGCAGAGGATAGTGCATACCGATATATCCGGCAATAAGCGCCTAATAGGTACGCTGGGGAAAGGGGAATCGATAGAGTTTGCCTGCGGCGCTTCGCAGGTGCGGATCGTTCTTAAGCTGCTTAACAGCCCAGTTGCTGGCGAGCATGCGCCGGAAGAAAACGAGATACACACCCAAGAACGCGCCATACCGATCTATAACGGGGAGATTATTAATTAAGCAAGCTATGCGCGAATACACCTTCATAGCCAAAGACAGCCGCGGAAAGGATGTTAGAGACGACATATTTGCCCTTAATGAAAAAGAGGCGGTGTCGCTACTGCACAAGCGCGGCTATACGGTGATACGCATAGACCTGCTCCGTCGGCGTTCGCTTTACGATCGCTTATTCCGCAGGGCGCATACTGAGCTTAAGATCCTTATTTTCCGACAGATGAGCACCATGCTCAGCGCGGGAATCTCTGTGCAGCGCGTTCTCAGCGCCGTAAGCAAGAATGACAGCATGCCCGCCCATTTTCAGCGCGCCCTACAAAAGATCGCCTTCGATGTGCAAAGCGGCTACTCGCTGTCGCAGGCGCTGCGCTTGTTCCCAGAATATTTTACTCAGTTTATGGTGGGCACAATACGCGTCGGTGAGGTCAGCGGAGAGCTGGCCGAGACCATTGAACACTGCGCCGAATATCTTAATCGGGAATACACCTATACGCTAAGACTGCGCCAGGCGCTTATTTATCCGATTACGCTGATGGTGTGCTTAGCCGCATTGCTGGCGTTTTTCTTTGTCTATATGATTCCGCTGTTCCTTAACCTGTTTAGCGATGTCTCCTTAGAGCTGCCCTGGCCGACAAAAATCATGATGAGCTGCACCGATTTTGTGCATCTCCACGGCTGGCAGCTGCTGATGACTTTAATTTGGCCGGTTATGTTCGCGGGATATGCGTTTTATAAATGGAGCCAAACCCTGCAGGGTAAGCTGAGCTTAGAGCGCCTGATGCTGCGTCTTCCCTGGTTTGGCCGGCAGATTCATCTGCGCTGGCAGTCGGCCTATCTGCGCTCGCTGGCCACGCTGATGGATTCTTCTGTTCCCTTGATAAGCTCTCTCAATACTCTGTCTGTATGCCTGGAGCATGAGCTGCTGCGCTCGACCGCAAAGGAGCAGATTAAAGCTATAAAAAAGGGCGAAAGCCTAACCTCGAGCCTGCGGCGCAGCGGCTTGTTTCAGCCCTTGACTCTGGAAGCCGTGCGCATAAGCGAGGAGGCTGCTACGGTTCCCCAGACGCTGCGCAGTCTGGCCATCATGCTCGATGAGGAGATGGCGCAGAACCTGCAGCTTTTGTCTAAGCTAATCGAGCCTATCATCCTTGTTATACTGGGCATAGGCGTTGCGTTTATTCTGCTGGCCGTGTTCATGCCGATTTATAGCTTAGCGCAATCGTTTTAGGCAGCTAACGGTTACGCGCCAGTCTGCCATGGGCAAAGCGAAGCGCATCAGTGGAGATGCCGAAACAGCGCGGCATGTTCTCCCAAATCTAAGCCTGCTCACAAACTAATGCTCACAAACTAAAATGCCATCGATCGGAAAAATGGAATAGGGAATACTGGATGCTTGTTGAAGATAATACAGATATGTTGCATTCTATTCGGCTGAGCTGAGGAATGCTTCAGTAGGTTAAACAGTTTTTTTGCCCTAAATGCTTCGGTATACGTTCAGCGGGGAGGTTGTCCTGAATGCCGATTTTTGTATATAAAGCGCTAGATCCGCGCGGGCGTTCTATTGACGGTGAGGCAGAAGCTCCCGATCAGCAGGCGGTAGTGCGCGACCTGCGCAATATTCGTTATACGGTAGTTTCAATTAAGGAGAAACCCGATTC
>JAFSXO010000157.1 GCA_017444045.1 bacterium
CGGGATTCATGGTTACCGAAAGCAGCGGCAATGTTGTGGGACTGCTTAAAACCAAGAGCGGGGTTAAATCGGCCTTCCGCGTTAAATTTAGCTACGAAAGCGACAGCGCAGAGGTGCTGAACAAGGTGACATGCAGTAAGTTTCTGTGTGCCAGCGGTGATAATACGGTAGTTGCTGTTCCCAAGCTGTCCATAAATATGCCATACGTTAGCATTAATAATCTGCGCGGCGCTTCCTCGGCGTTGGCTTATCGCGCTGGGGCTAATGGCAAGGGGCTGGCCAGCAGTGTGGAAAATCTGGAAAGAAGTGAAGACGGTGCGGCTACCCGCGAGTTCGCTAACCATGTGCCCCCGCAGCGTGCCTATGTTGTTGTAGAAGGCCTGGCTGGTAAGGGGCTGCGCGACTGCGAAACTCCCGAAGTCGCCAACGAGGCGGCCAACAGGGGAGAGGTTATGGCCCGCCGTTATGTTGAATCGTATTACACATTTAATGCCCCAGTGTTCAAGGGCAATGCCGCTATGGCCAACGAAAGCATCAATATACGCCTGGCTCAGAAACTGTTTGTCAAGTCCACCGGAAAGAAAGAAACCGAGGGTGAAGGCGCCGATCTCAGTACGGTTCCCGTGGCGGGCCAGCTGCGCAGCAACAATGCCAATATAGCGATCGAAGGAGGTTACCTCAATACCTTTAACGGTAAGCTGGTCTGTCCGGCAGGAAAGACACCGTCTTTTAGAGCTGATACTTCTCAATACATCTTTAAGAACGAGAAAGGCCAGGATCAGAAGTATGTCTTTGACAAGAATACGCTTGAGACGGCCACCGACGATGTAGCCAAGATCGCCTGGGAGCACGTTGCCAAGGCGGCGAATAACAGCGAAAACAGCCTGAAGTCTGGTTTTTATATGTGGAATCTGGCACCGGGCTGCAGTGAGGGCAATCCCTTTTACGAGCTGCGCTATTATCCTAGCGGTCAGAGTACGGCTGCTGTAGAGGGACCGCCCCAGCCAGCCGATCCCAGTCATTACCGCGTAGTGGTGACCGATCCTAATATAGTGGCCCGCGATCCCGACCGTACCATGCTGATGGGACCTCAGGGTAAGATCGTTTTTGATACCGATGACGAAGGGCGCGTTAAAAGTCCCACCCTGACTCTGAAGGGACAGCTGTATTGTGATGGCGATTTGCTCATTTGCAGCAAGCTCGATGAGGTAAAAAGGCATACGCCTACGATAATGGTAGGCTACTATGCTCCTTTGAATTCCAACGGTCAGCCGATTGCTTCAAAGGAAGAAGTCGGAGTGCTGACTGGAACAAAGAATATCAGTCTTTTTTCGGCGGTCAAGGGTGAAGGCGCTGTTGTCACCAACGGCGGCGATGTAAATTTGATCGGGCAGAGCCTGCTGGACAGCAGCAGCGGAGGCGTGGCCGTCTATGGCAACAACGTTGCTCTTAACAGCTTTGAAGCGCTGATGTCCCAGGCGCCTGACGGACAGGAACTGGCAGGCAGCTATACTGGTTCCTCTGGCGGTGGAGCTGGCGGAACTCTAACTATAAGCAATGCTCAAGCCTCTCAGTTCTATAACCAACTGAAAGGTAAAACTGTAGCTGCTATAAAAAGTACAGCCAAAGCGTATTTTGAAAATACATTGGGCATTAATGCAAGTTTTATTTCAGGAACAGGATATAGAAGCGAAAATGATTATTTCGCTCTATATTTTAATTTTGACAGCTCTAGTAATACCTCGAAGTATGAAGTTCGTATATATAAGAATTCTGTTAAGTATAAGTGTTGGACAACAGGTCAAGGTTTTACAACAACCCCCTTTATAGCCATTCCGACTGATGCCGTGGTCACTGGCGGAGGAGGAAGCTTCGAAGGCCGTCCCGATGCGGAAAGGCTGCAGGGCTATGCCAATACATTTGGCTCGGTGTGCTATGGTGATACGGTGATCAACGGGGTCATCTACGCTAAGCAAAACTTTTACGCCAATCTGGGCGATAGGTTTAAGCTTATCGTCAATGGGGCCATCCGCGCTGCTGAAGGGGAGATAAAGGTAGCCTGCGCCGGTGCCGAGCTGACTTACGATGAGAGCTATCAGGATCAGCTCATGCCCAACTACTGTACGCTGACTAGAGAGCTTTGGAACTGCTGGTAGCTGCGGTTCTCGCGCTTAACCTATTTCACGCTTAACCTGTTTCGCGTTTAGCCAGCTTCCGCGCTAGCACTGCTTAATTGTGCTTAGAAATTTAAAGTTAGCTTAATTAAGTGGAAACTTTGCTTAAGATATGCTATATTTATTCTAAGTTACTAGCTTTTTAGTTTGTGTTTTAGTGTGCCTAATAGGCTGTCAGTGCCGTTCTGTAATGGCATTGGGAAGGTGGGTTATAAATATGTTAAAGGATTGTAAACGCGGCATGGTGCTCGTCATGACCCTGATGGCAATCTGTCTGGTCTTGATGATGGTACACGCGCTCTACGCCACGACAGGCTTAGGGCTGAATGCTACGGCTTCATTTTACGATCGCGAAGCGGCTTTGCAGGCTGCCCAGTCGGGTATGGACTACGCTGTAACCCGCCTGCAGCACCATAGATCGTGGCGCGGAGACAGCAACTGTAAGTATTGGAACAACGATGAGAAGGACAGCGTTGTTTATTGCGCCGGCAAGCTGGAGAGCACGGGTGTGGTGGTCGCAGAGAGCTTCGGCAATGTCGTTGGGCTTATTCGGGCCAGAGATGGCGCTAAGTCGGCCTTTCGCATTAAGTTTAACTACGAAGACACCAGCATAGACAAGGACAAAATCCCCTGCAGCTTTTTTGTCAAGAGCGATGGGACCAACCCAGTCAATCCGGTTGATAATCTAAAGATTAAGATGCCTTATGTGAGCATAAACAATCTCAACCGCGATGAGGCTGCCAAGGTATACAGAGCTAAAGCCAGCGGCGAGGGTATTGCTGCCAAGGCCGAAAATCTTGAGCGCAGCGATGATTCCGCTTTGGAGCGGGATTTCTCCAATTATGTTCCCCCGCAGCGCGTGGCGATTATCGTTGAAGGCTTAGCGGGCAAATGTCTGCGCGATTGCACCACGCCCGAGGAAGTGCGCGGCTATGTCGATGGCAACCTGTGGAATGGCAATGGAGGCGTAGCCAGGCGCTATGTTGAGGCTTATTATACCTTCAACGCTCCGGTGCTCAACGGCAACGCGGCCTTCGCTCATAAGGATCTAGAGGTTCAGGTGGCCAAGACCATGTATGTGCGCTCGGCTGGCTACGATGATAATCATTCTGCCTTTGTACTGCCCACCAACGCCGACAATGTTGCGGGGCAGATGCGCAGCGATCAGGCCATCAATATTACCGAGGGCGGTCTGCAGACCTATAACGGCAAACTGCTTTTCAAAACCGGAGCGCACTATAATTCGGTGGCGGGCGACAAGCCTTCAGAGGAAGTGTCGTCTGGGGTGGTGCAGAATGTCGCTTGGGGCAATGTCGCCAAGGCTGATAATGTCAAGAGCAACGTTATGACTCCTGGCTTTTATCAGTGGGATGTTAAGGATGGGGGATACGAGCTGCGCTATTTTCCCGATGGCTTTAAAGCCGATACTGCCAATCGCGATGTGCCCGTGCCCATCTACCCAGACAAGTATAAGGTGGTTACCGATGAGGTTATAGCAGAAGACGATACTAAGCATATCAACATCGGCCCTATCGGTAAGGTCGCCTTTACTAAAAATGCCGAGGGCAGAATAACTCAGCCAGTTTTGCACCTAAAAGGCAAGCTTTACTGCCCAGTTGGCGACAACGCTGTCGACAATCAGGCTCTGGTAATTTGCTGCAATCAGGATACAGTGGCGTCTGATACGCCGATGATTAGCTTTAGCTCTTATCTGAAGCCTGGCTGCTCTGAAGAGGATGCTGAGGATGCGGTTCTGACCGGAGGCGGCAAGCTTACCCTGCTGTCTTCTGTTATTGGGGCCGGAGCTATAGTCAGCCAGGACGATGTGTCTATTGTCGGTTCGAGTATGCTGCACAGCGGTGAAAATGCGGTAGCTATTTACGGCAAGAATGTGACCATAAATTCCTTTGACCGCATGATGAAAAATCCCACCGACGGCAGTGCCTGGGGCGATCCATACGGCGGCGCCAGTAGGCGGAATATGCCAGCTTCTGGGGCTAATTCCTTATACGAGGGTTTAGCTACCGCTGATGATCAGAAAACCAGTATTGAGAATTACTTTTTAGACTCGCATGGGATTATGATTAATCCCACTGAAATAGCGTATGTAGAAGACATTAGGAATGTAGAACTAAAGCGAGCTGTCCAAGTTCCTATTGGAGGGGCCCTTGGTGGATTCCTAGGTGGCATAGGCAGTTTGATTGGTGATCCTAGTTTAGGATACCGTACAGAATACGTGTCATATGATCCTAAAAGATATCAAGAAGTAGATAGCAGCTACTATACCGTCGACTTTAAGTTTAGAAGTGATAGCGACACAAACGCCTATCGCATGAAAATCAAAGCTGGCGGAGAGGTTGATTATTATTTCAGTGAACAGTGCGGTTCGAATGGTGATAGGATTGGTAATTTCCAGGCTCCGGCCGATGCCTGGACGCCTACTGATCCGAAGCAGCGCCTATATCAGACGGCTTACGGGCCTATCGTTTACGGAGATACCGTCATCGATGGAATCATTTATGCTACCGAGAATTTCAGGATGGATTTAGGCCCCAAATTCAAGTGCATCGTGCGCGGTGCCGTGCGCGCTGAAAAAGGGGAGATTAAAGCCTCCTGCGGTTTTTGCGATATTACCTATGATGAGAGCTATCTCGAAAGGCTTATGCCCAACGTCTGCTCTCTGACCCGAGAGCTCTGGAACTGTTGGTAGAAAAGTTGATCGGCTAAAAATAAGGCTGTTTGTAGATAATGAAAGGTAGTGCTTATGCGTAGCAATAAAAAACGCGGCATGGTGCTAGTCATGACCATGATGGCCATTACGCTGGTTTTGATAATGGTTCATTCTCTAATGCAGACTACGGGGTTAGGTCTGAGCGGGTCGTCATCGTTTTACGATCGCGAATCCGCTCTGCAGGCTGCTCAGTCGGGTATGGACTATGTTGTTACCAAGCTGCAGTCTAATAAAGCCTGGCGCGGCGACGGCAATGATGAGTTTGGCGGCTTTGACAGCTGCGGTATTAGCGTTGTGGAAAGCTACGGCAATGTGGTCGGTCTGCTTAAAAACAAAACTGGTACAAAATCAGCGTTTCGCGTTAAGTTCAGCTTTGAAGACACCAGCGATGCCACGCTTTCTAAGGTGCCCTGCAGCCGTTTTGCCGAAGGTGATGGCGAGGAACCCAAGCCAGATTTCTCCATTGCTATGCCTTATGTCAGCATCAATAACCTTAACAATACCAGTGCGACTATAGCGTATCGTGCCAATAACAATGGAAAAGGCCTGGCAAAATCTACGCCTAATTTGGAAATTGTTTCGGGCGGAGGAGTAACGGCCGATTATGCCTGCCATGTGCCTCCTCAGCGGATTTATGTCATCGTAGAAGGTTTGTCGGGCAAGGGACTGCGCGATTGCGAGGATCCTAAGAGCGCCAATACTGTAGCGAATAATAATAATTCTGCGATAGCCAGGCGTTATGTAGAATCTTATTTCACCTTTAATGCTCCGGTTTTGCGCGGAAGTGCGGCCAGTGCCGAAAAGACGATAAATGTAGCGATCGCCAACAAGATGTTCATAAAGACTAAGGGCTTTA
>JAFSXO010000158.1 GCA_017444045.1 bacterium
TGGCCCTGAATAGCAGAATTACCCCCAAAGAGCTAACCCTGCTAAAACAAATCCGACACGCTGTCGCCATAGAGCTGGCCTGCGTAGAAGGCAAAAGCGCAGATGATTATGAAGATATAATCGACGAGATCTGCCGCGATAGCGCCTAAACAGGGCAAAGCAGCGTAACCGCTTCAAACCTTTCAGCAAGCCTTAAGCGCTTGGCCAGGCCTGAACAAGACATGCTTCCGATTCCAGCCAATCGGCTTCGGAAAAAACCTCCAGGGTAAGCACCCGAGGTCTACTGGTGTCCAGGCGGGACAACAACTCCCCTAAACGCCGCAGCTGCTCGGGAGGCTGATATTTTAGGCTATGGTGATCCCGGCTCGATTCAGGTATGACTCCATGCAGATGCACAACCCCAGTGCGCTCCCCATACAGCCCCACAGCGCGTTCCCAGTCAAAGCCACCCTGCCATAAATGCCCTATATCAAGGGTCATGCCGTAATCGTGCGCCTGGACAAAATCGGCAACTAAATCAAACGGATAGCTCAGGGTCTCTACAGCCAAACGCCGCGGCAAAACCCAGCGCGCCTGAGCAACGCGCTGGGCCAAACGCCCCACGGCCTCCCGCCAGCGGCTTAAGTCCATGCTAGGCAGCTTTCCCCAGCACTCGGATTCCCAATGCCAGACATACGCAAAGGGAGACAAAGCCTCCAGGCGCTCAATTGTCCGCCCCACCAAAGCATACGACCTTTCTTCCCAGGACGCATCACAGCTTACTGGCCCCATGGCGCTGGGAATATGCACAGTATAGCTAAGACCAAACTGCTGCGACAGAGCGAGCAGTTCCTCCAGCTCGCCCAGAGCGGGCCAATTGCTCCCCCACTCTCCGTCATAGAGAATCAGCTCAATATCTTCCGTTCTGCCCGCCAAACGCCGCACATTGGCCAGCAGCGGCTCTTCATATATGCAGCTCGTAGTGCCTAAGCGCCAATTATGCGGCAGGCGGCCTGCTCTGGCTGGCAATGGGAATCCCGCGTCCATAGCTTGTCAGGAAAACTTAAGCGTTTCGTCCTGAGCCTTGGCCTGCTGCAGGGCTTCTGTTGCGTTATCCAGACAGCCTTCATCATAGCTGTTCATCTCATTAAGAATATCGACAGAAGCTTTAATGAGCGGCCAGGCTACAATGGCTCCCGAGCCTTCGCCCAGGCATAAACCAGCCCGGAGCAACGGCTCGAGACCTAAGCTGGCCAGCTGCAAGGAGTGACCAGGCTCATTGGAAACATGACAGGCTAACAGATAGCTGCTAAGCCTATCGTCTAGCATATTGGCCAGCAGAGCCGCAGCCGTAACGATAAACCCGTCAAGCAAAATGACCATGCCCTGTCCGGCAGCTTCAAGCATACCGCCCATCATGAAGGCTAGCTCATAGCCGCCAAGGCGGGCCATCAGTTCCACAGCGCTGCACTCGCGCCCCTGGGTATGCAGCTCCACTGCCTGCTTAACGATCTGGCGCTTGTGCTCCAGCGCCTTCGGCCCCATTCCTGTACCGCTTCCAACGCACTTCTCCACGGGCTGCCGCAGCACCGCCATGGTTATAGCAGAAGCAGGAGTGGTATTGCCTATGCCCATTTCACCAAAAATAATGCAGTTACAGCCAGAAGCCGCCAATTCGGCGACCTTTATACGGCCCCATTCCATAGCCTTTAGGCACTGCTCGTCGCTCATCGCCGCCACGCTTGCCATATCTTCAGTGCCATAAGCGACTTTACAGTTAATTACCCCGTCTTCGGGAGCAAAATCGTGATTAACACCGACATCAAAAACACACAGAGGCATGCTATATTTTCTGGCAAACAGACCGCACATGCCTCCGCCCTTAGCCATATTGATGCTATGCTGCCAGGTTATCGCCTGGGGACTAAAGCTGACATTGTGGGCCATGACCCCATGATCGCCAGCCGCAATAAAAACTGTCGGATTGGTCAGCTGCGGGGCAGCTGTTCCCTGTATTGCCGCAATGCGCACAGCGATTCTCTCCAACAGCCCCATCGCGCGCGGCGGCATGCACTTCTGATCCAGCCGTTTCCAGGCGGCTTCAGCCGCAGCTTCCGCGACCGGTCTCGGTTCGGTGTAGGCAAAACCACAACGTTCAACCATTTTGACACATCTCCTTAAATCAAAGCCATTAGCTCATAGAAGCGTTAGCATATTTGCGCTGCACTAGCTTCCGTGACGGCACTGCTTCGCTACGCTCAGAGGTCCTTGCGCGGAACTAGTTACGCGCTTTGATCCGCTCACAACTACCATTAATTATACCATCAAAGGCGTAACATTAATTATACCATCAAAGGCGTAACTACATAATACTCTAGATTAAGCTAACGGACTTAAAAACCAAACAGATAAGATAATCAAAAAACATACACAGTCAAGGCAATATCATTTAGTTAGTGTTTCACGAATGTATTCGCGCTGCACCAGCTTACGCGCTATAATCCGCAAACGACATCCATTAAGTCCACCTACATGGCTTAACTAACAGACTTCGACCCTAAAGGACAATGGTTATAAGTTAGCGATTAGCTAACGTGTTAACATCCTAACTCCCTCTAAAGGAAGGATGGCAACTGTTATAAGTGATAGTGGTTTGCAAGCGTATTCTTAATAACACAGGCTGACGCATATTAAGCATTTAGGTTTTGCACTGCATAATAAAGGAGACATAAATATTTACTAGAAGTTTTATAAATTCTGTGATTATTATTCAGCATCACAGGGGTTGCGTCACTTGCCCTGGCGAGGCAACTGGGCGTGAGATTCTGATCGGGACAAAAAAAGTCAGATGCGCACAAAAAGCATACTTACAGCTACTGTATTGGCAATATTGCTAGCTTTGGCATTGCCTTACACTGCTATTGGCAAGCCTAAGCTAAAGGTCAAGCACTCTGATCCTGAAGCTGTAGAAGCAGTACAGGCTATCTATAATACAGTATTCACCCTGCGCGAATTTAAAGCCGATGTCAGCTTAGTCATTCAGAACGAAGAGTTTCTCAAGGGCTTTTTTGACACCGCAGAAGGCGAAGGGGTCAGCACTGTAGGTATAAAGGGACTGCTTCACTATACAGACCAAACGGGCTGCAATCTGCTGCTGCGCAAAAACGCCACAGAATACAACTGCTTTGAGCTGGGCACAACTACCAGCTATTCAGGTATTCGTACCTTAAAACGCAAAAAGAATTCCAACATTGTCAAGATTATAAACGCCGAGGGTACACCATCCAGCTCGCCTGAAGCTTCGGCGACGCCAGAGGCCTCACCCTCTCCGTCCCCCTCCCCCTCACCTTCGGCATCACCAATAGGAGATTTTGCCAATCCCTTCACCTTGGCTGGCAAAGCCGGTTTAGATTCCTTCATGGCCCTGCTCACGCCAACGCGAACTACTGCGCCGCGCGATTTTCCTCTTTCATACGTTCTGCCTTATACAATTAACAGCAGACTGCACGGCAATGTCTTCATTATGGTGAACCCTAAGGCGTTCGTTTTTACCACCAAATGCGCCGAGATCGAAGCCATTAACCCGCGCTCTAGCTACAGGACAAAGCTTTGGATTGATACCGAGCACAAGCGGCTGCTGCAGGTTATGCGCATCAGCGACGAAGAACACGTCAAAATCACCGCATCTTATGTTGGCGCCTACCAGCCCGACCCCAAAACTGGTTTTGCCCCCTATCAGCGCGTTGAAGTCAGCGTAAACGGTTATCCAATTTACTTTGCCGAGCTGACCGATCCGCAAATCAACCCCGAAAAGCCTGTCGTCGAAGAAGAAACGACTGAATCTGGCACCAACACTCGCTATCGCAGCTCTAATTTTGTAACCTCAGAAATCGTTCCCTTCCTAAGCGAACAGAAGGTAAAGCTAGTTGTTTTCCTTAGCATTATCCTGGCTGTTCTGGGAATGCGCTACGCCATGTTCGCCGCTTCTCGCCAGGAGTTCTCCGACGAGCTTATGGTCATAGACGAACCGCGCGGACGCTTCAGCGAGACCCTGAGCAAGCTAGGCTATAAGATCATACCCTTCAGCATCCAAGCCCTATCAGATGAGCGCCATCTCTTAGGCAAGGGTGCTACCAAGGACACCACTAACCGCCCGCACGCTATCATCGTAGCTCCGCTTTCATTTAATGAAGTAGCCCGCCATTCATTCCTCATCCGTGCCTACGTAGAGGAAGGCGGACGCGTACTCGTTATGCGCCATCCTAAAAAGATGGAAGCTTCTTTCCCCTATTCCGCGGAGATGATGCCGATACCCAATGTCGGCATAACCGTAGAAAGCGATGCCAACGTACTGACAGCTCTTAAGGAAGAAGACATACACCGTCTGGTATCAACATATGTTACCAACGAAGCATATCTGAAGATAGACGGCAAGAGCTTCTACAAGTCGCTCATTACGCTGACCAACAAGCAGACCGATTTAAAGGCCACCACGGTCGGTGCCGTCAGAAGACGCAAGGGCGAATACATGGTTTGTCAAATGCAGATCACCAGTCAGCACTTGGCTTCCGATGCCAATCTGCAGCTGCTTTTCAACGATATTATCCGCTATCTGTTAGGCCTAGATCCATTGCCTTACGATCGCGAAGACCTAGAAAGATAACTATTTCACTGAGATAGAGATGATTATAATTCAAGAAAAGCAGGCAGGTATTTTTGACAGGCCACTAGAACTTGAATATTTCTGGCAGTAGTGCCAAGCTGTTAGCATTAACGGCATTGGCTCCTTAACAACTTACATTGCGTCATCAATGAGGAGATACAGACTTGCCCACTTATAAATATCAGGCGCAATTGCGCGACGGTCGTCTCGTCACCGACACCATCGAAGCGATTAATTTAAATTTCGCCATTGACACACTAATGGGGCAGAAACTCAAGATCATTGAGATTACTCCGGTACGCTTCGATTTGTCCAAATTGTTTGCCCGCTTCGGCAAAGTCAAGCGCGAATCGATTGTAATGATGACCAGGCGTTTAACCACCCTGCTGCGCAGCGCTTTACCGCTTGACCGCTCGCTCACCGTGCTATACGAGCAGGAAGAGGACAAGCATTTAAAACCGATATTATCCGCGATAATACACGATATCCGCGTCGGTTCCAGCTTCTCCTGGGCTATTTCCAAATATCCAGAGACCTTCGACCCTATTTATATCTCTATGATAAAGGTAGGCGAAACGACCGGTGACATGGGCGGCTTATGCGACCGTTTAGCGACCTTTTTAGAGCGTGACCTCGCAATCCGCAACAAAGCCAGATCGGCTCTGTCTTATCCTATCTTCATCTTAGCCCTCGCAATCTGCATTATCATAGGCATTTTTGTCTTCGTTTTTCCGCCGCTACTCGAGACGTTCTCGCAGATGTCAACAGACTCGCTGCCTCTGCCGACCCGCATCATGATCACGGTCGTCAACATGGGCAAAAACCCATACGTGCTGGTCGGTCTCGGTCTAGCGATCATGTACTATGTAATTTATTTCCGCGACTACATTAAAACTCCAGCTGGCCGCTACGCCTATGACCGCATCAAAATTACCGCTCCGATTTTTGGCAACATAAACAAGAAAATGCTGGTGGCTAACTTCTGCCGCGTTATGGGCACCCTGCTTTCCACCGGCGTACCGATGACCCAGGGTCTGGAAGTGCTCATGGACTTTGCCGAAAACGAGTATTTCCGCCTCAGCATCGTTACTCCGCTTTACGAGAGCATTAAAGACGGACAGAGCGTATCCAAGGTTGTTCAGGAAAGCGGCTTCTTCCCGCAAATGGTCTCAAACATGATGGCCGTCGGCGAAAACACCGGTGAAATGCCCTCCATGCTCATGCGCATTTCCGAGTTTTACGACAAAGAAGTTGCGTACACACTAGAAAGCCTGCTAACCCTTATTGAGCCTATCATGATTGGCACTCTGGGTGTGGGCGTATGCATAGTTCTTCTTTCCGTATTCCTCCCGCTCTACAGCATGATTATGAACATGAGCTAACAATCAGCCACGCATAACAACACATAAAAAGGGGAACACAGTTTATTCTGCGTTCCCCTTTTTATATGTGTTATATGTGCACGCTGAGAGCTTATTGGCGCTGCACCAGCTTCCGGTTAAGCACTGCTTCGCTTAGCTAAGAGATACCCTGCGCGGATCTAGCTATACGCTCGCATTCACCCAAAGCATTCCCCAAGCTCTGACAGAAAGCTAAGCTAATGACACGAATGACAATGGCCTGCGTCACAGCTCCTTCAGCGGCAAAATATTGGCAATAGCTTTTCGCTTTGGCTAATCCTTAGGCAGCACAGTAATCTGCTGCACGCGACCGTCTAAAATACGGAAGCCAATTCCCTTCTTATCATAAATAAGCTGGCTGTCGGCCTCCTGGCAGGGACCAAAGATGCGCAGGACATCGCTTTTAGCTGACCCTACCTTTATGCCATGGGAAGTAATAAAATCGCCGGTTTCAATGACCATACCGCTTATCTGGTTCTGACGGACAATAAAGCCCATCATTTCCTCTTTATACTGGTAAATACAGCTTCCGCCCTGAAGCTGCAGAACATTGTCAGGCTGTCCCCAGGCCTGAACCACCGCATTTGCGGGCATACCGATTTTTATGCTGCCGCAGCGCTGGCCGGGCATAATAAGGCGATCGCCGAGCAAGGCCTTGCTGTCCTCAATCTTTTGCACGTAAATCGCGCAAACGCTACCGCTATTGTAGGAAAAAGCGATGCCCTTGTCGGCATAGTTAATGTTGCCCTGGCCGCGCACTAAGCCCTGGCCGTACACCTTCATAACCGCCGCCTTAGACGCGCCGACCCTAATGCCTTCGGGAGTGCACCAGGGGCCGCCCAGCACGGTCACGCCGATGACGACACCATTTGAGCCAACAAAAACAGCCAGCTTGTGCTGGGGATAGCTCAGGAACTTGGCATTGGGATCATTAGGGCTCTTAAGCACCTTGACGGGAGGCCCCAGAAGCCCTTTTACCTGGGCGAGGCTCTGGCCTAAATTAATCGGCCCCACTCCCTGTCCAGGGCGAATCAAATTATCGCCAGACCAAACGGACTGACAGCAGCATATAAGCATAGCGGCTGTCACAGCCAAAACTATTAAAAAGCGTTTATGCATATTCTCGCACCTTTCACAGACTCAGCTAACATCAGAACCAATGCCATTGAACCTTTATTTACTGGCACTGGCCAACAAATTAGCAATACGCTGATTTTTGCCCATAAGTCCAGGTTTCCTGGTAGACTGTCCTCCAAGACACAGCCAGGTATAGCAATAATAATCGCGAAGTTATAAAGTTACCTAATTTGGGGTATATTAACCAATGCCACGACTATTAAGCTACTAGCATTGGAATACTAACAGGTTAGCTGACGCAAAACTGGCGCTGCCAATTGCAGCAATGCTGTTTTGCTAGAGACAAACCTTCCTGTCAGCATTATAACCCCATAAAGGATAGATTGTCATTGTTTTTAAGATCTTCTACAGCTTTCAGAACGGCTTTAAACGCAAATCTATTCCGCGCCATACACATCGGAGTGCGGTCAAGAAGCGCCAAGAAGGCCCGCGCAGAAGCTGTTGCAGCGCAGCTACAAAAGCCTGACGCTGCCATAATTAACGGCAAAGAGCCATAAGGAGCAAATAAGGAGCAATTCTATGACCGAACTGTCCGAACGCGTCTTGAGACTAAAACCATCGTCCACCCTCGCCGTAACAACCACGGCCCGCGAGCTTCGCGAGCAGGGTTATGATGTCGTCAGTTTCGGGGCCGGCGAGCCAGATTTTAATACCCCGGAAAACATCGTTGAAGCAGGCTGCCAGGCTCTCAGGCAGGGCAAAGCCCGCTACGAAAACGTCGCAGGCACTCCAGCCGCTCGCCAAGCGGTAGCGGATTATTTCAAAAGCCGTTTCAATCGGGATATAACGCCCGCAAACGTAATTATTTCAACCGGTGCCAAGCATGCCTTATACCTGGCATTTATGGCGCTGATGAATCCGGGACAGGAGCTGCTTCTGCCGTCTCCGTATTGGGTTAGCTATCCAGCCCAGGCTCAGCTAGCCGGCGGAACAGTTAAAGAAATCCCCGGAAGCCTGGAAAACAATTTTAAGATTACTCCAGATCAGCTAGAAGAGGCTATCACTCCGAACAGCAAGGTGCTAATGCTGTGCTCCCCTTCGAACCCTGCAGGCGTAGTATACAGCCGCCAGGAGCTGGAAGCCATCGCAGAAGTGGTGCTGCGCCACCCCAACCTTATGGTGTTCGCCGATGAGATTTATGAGCGTTTAGTCTACGGTCCAGAAGAGTTTACGTCATTCGCCACGCTTAGCCCGGAAATAGCCCAAAGGACTGTTACCTTCAACGGCGTCAGCAAATCGTATGCCATGACGGGATGGCGCGTCGGCTACGCCGTGGCCGAAGAGCCGATCATTAAAGCCATGACCAAGCTGCAGGGGCATATGACTTCCAGCATAACTGCCTGCACCATGCCAGCCATGATCGAAGCGCTGACCGGTCCCCAAGACGCGGTAAACAGCATGGTAAAGCAGTTTGCCCAGCGCGCCGCGCGTATCTATGACCTAATGAAAGCAATTCCGGGCATCAAATGCGCCCGCCCTACTGGGGCTTTTTACATCCTTCCCGATATCTCAGCCTTATTTGGCAAAAAGGATGCGGATGGCAAAGATCTAAACAGCGCCGCCGAGTTTGCCCAGTCACTGCTCAGGCATAAGTATGTAGCTGTCGTTCCCGGCGAGGATTTTGGCGCCCCCAACCACATTCGCCTTAGCTTCGCGACCAGCATGGAGCAGATAGACAAGGGCCTGCAGCGCCTAGCCGAATTTGTCGCCGAGCTGCAGCCTTAGAATCAGGGCCTGATAGCCACAAGTAGCGTCAGCTCCGCACAGCGCACTGCAAAGCTTAGCTAAGCGGCGCCAATGCCAAGCAAACTAAGCGCATAAAAACAAGTAAGCCCTAAAGCTAATCATAGCCTCAGGGCTTATTTGTTTTAAGCCATCTTGCCGCCGCAGCTATCAGCGCGTCAGCTTATACCAGAGGCCCAAGGCCCGGGCCGCGCGCTCGCCGTCGGGGAACACGGGAATATTGTGCTCGGCTAAATAGGCGCGGAAGCCGTCGTATTTGGCGCCGCCGTTTACCGACACAACTATAGGCTTTTGGAACTTACGGCTCAGGCGTATAATTGAAGGACCCAGCAGCTCCTCAGAAGCCTCATAGGGAGGCAGAACCCCTGTCATGCCGTTGCCGTGGGGCATAACTGTGAACAGGCAGGAATCGTAAATATCCGATTCTAAAGCCGCCTCTACGGCCGGACCGTAAATCCTATCGGGAGCCGCAGGGCCTACATCGGCGGGGTTGTTGGTGCTGTCCAAAATGCTGCCCAGCGTGGGCTTTAACACCTCTGTAACCGTTGCCGGAGGTTTAGGAAGATTTAGGCCAAAGCCCGAGATGGCATCGGCAGAGAGAACCCCCTCATAACCGGCTCCGTTAATGATAAAGACATTGGGACCCTTAGCCTTTTTATCGGCCAGCAATGACGCTAAACGCACCAGATCCAAGAATTCCGTCTCTGCCTCTACGACATAAGCTCCTGCCTGAGTCAGCAGATCGGTGAACACCTCGTGCGAGCCGCTCATAGAGGCGGTATGAGAACGGGCCGTCGCGGCGCCCTGCGCTGTACGCCCGCCCTTCTGAATGGCCACCACCTTGCCGGCGCGGCGGCATGCCTTAACCGCCTCGGCAAGCCGTTTGCCTGCTCCCAAGCTAAGCCCCTCGCAATAGACGGCTACGACCTTCACGGCTTCATCCTGGGCTGCCAGCGCCACCCCATCGGCAACATCAACCTGATAGGCGTTGCCCACCATAACCGACCAACGGAAGCCAATATGCGGCTGCCGATCTAAGAATGAAGCAAAACGCGCTCCGCTCTGCAAAATCAAAGCCACATTGTTGCGCGCTGGATCGGCAAAGGAAGGTATGGTTACCCGCCCCTGCGGCAAAAAGTCTACCTTTATATCGCCAACCGCTCCCGTCTGAGCGAACAAAGCCATCGTATTTGGCCCCACCACGGGAGTACCGCCCACCTGAGCGATTACCTCTTTAAGCTCTTTAGCCGCAGCACCACCGCCAGACGTTTCGTCATAGCCAGAAGCGAGCATCAAGACCGTGCCCAGCTTGTCGCCGAACGCTTCATAGGCCTGGCGCAGGGTTGCCGCCGTAAAGCGAGCCGAAAGAGCCACAACCAGCACATCGGGAGCCTGGGGCAGATCCGCTACGCTCTTATAAACAGGATGGCCCTCGATCTCTCCGCCTTTGGGATTAATCGCCCAGGTCTGGCCTTTGAACTCTTTAAGCAAACGCTGGAAAATAACTGCCCCCAGCTGCTGCTTATCGCTAGTGGAGACACCGGCAATAGCCACACCCTTGGCCTGCATCAGGGAGCGCTGCAGACGCTCCAGGCTGGGACGCGATATATTAAACTCGGGCTTCTTAGCTTCAGATACTGTGAGCAGCAAATCCAAAGCGACCGGCTCGCCCCCGGTAAAAGCCACAGGATTAATCTCTAAGTCTCGGATAATCACATCGGGGCGCAAACGGTAAAACTCCTCCACCATCAGGCCAAAGCTGTGCAAAAATCTGCTCCAGCTGTCCAAATCGGCCTGAGCAGGCTGGCTGCGGTAAGGCGTAAACCAGGCCTTAGCCAGCGGCATCGTCTTTAACCGCTCCGCAATAGCATCAGCACTTTCGCCCGGCATCCAGCGCACCATACTCCGGCGCAGCTCGGTCAGCCTGCCGCCCTCGCCAAAGACCACAACCGGCCCAAAGCTGTCATCGTGAAGCAAAGAAAGCAAGACCTCGCCGCCTTCTGGAATGGCGATTCTTTCCTCAGCTATTACGCGGGTAACCTTTTGTCCGATAGCCTGCGACACAGCGTCGGCCATCTGCCTAACAGCCTCAGCAGTTACGCAGTCCACCACCCTGACCGCGCCAAGTTCGGTTTTATGGGCAATAAATGGTTGGGAAACCTTTATAACCGCAGGTTCCTTAGGCAGCTCCTGCTCGCCGTAAGGATCGAATTCTACAGTAGCCGGAAAGCGCAATCCCAAATGCGCCAGCGCGCGCTTAGCGCCAGCGACAGTAAGATCGTCGGCTAATATCTTCGCTGCTTCACGAACAACAGTTTCCATTATTTATCCTTAACCTCCTCAAAGACCCCGATATCACGATTTTTGTGGACATTTTCCCA
>JAFSXO010000159.1 GCA_017444045.1 bacterium
GTGCCAGCGGCAGATCCCTGGTGCGCTTGGTCTCTTCCGCCGACCGCATTTACGAGCTTTACTGCCTGAAGACCCTGCGAAACATCATCGAAGAAGCTGGCTATACCGAGGATAAGGAGCGCCGCTTAGCCTACGACTATCCTTACCGTCCCAGCCTGCAGAGCTATTTTTATAAATACGAAGGCGACAATACGTTCTTTTTCAGCCATGAAGAAAGCGGCTGCCAGCTTACGCTATACTATCAGCCCTGCATTTACGTAAACATCGAGGATGAGCTGAGCAACGGCATAAGCTTAGTGCGCGTAAGCATAGAAGACAGCAAGAAAAGCCCCGGCAAAAAGGAGTCCTCCAAAAAGGACGTCAGCAAGCTGTTTTACAGTCCGGATTTTCTGCTAAAGCGCACCGACAGCTACGGCACAGCATACGGCATTATCGATTCCAAATGGCGCGACCGCATCAACAATCTGAAATCCCTGGCCGACATGGTGGATAAGTACATGCACTCTATCGTCGATCGCCGCACCTGGCAGCCAGTCCGCTTCATGTGGCTTCTGCAGGGCAAGGATGACAGAGAGTACCAGCCCACATACCGCCGTTTTTCCAGCAGCCTGTTCTCCGACAGCCTGGACACCGGCGCGCACACGCCTTCGTGGCTGAACGATTCCCTGGGTATAGTGCGCCTTACGCCCGCCTCGGGCAAGGAAGAGCTGGCCTCCATTTTGGACACATTTCTGAGTCCCGGCGCTTTCATCCAGTATCAGTAGCTTAAAGATAGTTTCCCCCGCAAGGCCAGAAGCTAAGCTAATGGCATCGCGGGGGAAGCCGATCTACGCGAAACTAGTTGCGCGCTTAGATGCTAAATGCGCTGCACGGCATTTCTGGCAGAAACACCCAGCAGCGCAAATTACTAAAGATCAACCGCTATTCGTCGCGGCCAGATTCTTTAACCTGAATATACTTTCTGAAGACGATAAGCCCGACAGGCGTCATCATGGCCATAATGCCGATGATCATCCACATGGCCTCTGAATTGCGCGGGCCCTGCTCGGGGCAGTAGGTGGTCAGGAGCCAGCCGGACAGAGCGCCGACGAAGAACTTAGCCACAAAGTAGGGCAGCAGGGACAGCGACATGTAGGAGCCCTCCTGACCGTGGGGGGCAATGGCCGCCGGGTATTCGTACAGGCGGGGCGAGTAGAAGGCTTCGCCCACCGACAGCAGGATTACCGCAAAGAATATGCCCACATAGAGCGGATTGATCCGATCGATAGGGATGCCCTGACCGAGCCAGGTATTGCAGATAAAGTTGCCCAGAGCGCCATGGGCCATCTCCTCGTACCATACCGGCGGAACGGCCATGAAGAACACCGACAGCGCGGCGATAAAGCTGCCTATGATAACCACCTTATAGGCGGAATACTTCTGCGTAAGCGCACCGATGATAGGCCCCAGGAAGATGATGAGTACTGGGTTGAGCACGCCGAACAGGCGGCCGATGGGCGCACCCTCTCCCAGCTCGCGGATGCCGTATTTGGGGAAGGTATAGTGGAAGTGGAAGAAAATCAGGCGCACGCACACCACGATGCTGAGGAAGGCCAGGAAGCGGTAAAACGCCGGCTGCTTCCACAGGCTGCCGAAGGTCTCCACCCACTGCTTTAAGCAGTCGCGGCAGGAGTGGTAGATGGCTGTCGCCATAGGCTGATCGGCGTACTTGTTGTCGCGCTTTTCGTAGACGACCTCATCATTTTCGTTGACGGCTATGCCCTCGCGGATGCCGAACATGACCAGCAGCAGGTTGGGAATGGTGCAAAGAAAGCCCAGGAAGATTAAGACCTGGTAGGTCGACAGCGTTATGCCGCAGCCGGGAAGCTCATAGCTTCCGTATTCTCCCATTACGGTGCGCACCTTGTCAAAGCAGGTACCGGAGATGGCGAAGCCCACGTTCATCATGGCGTAGAACAGGGAGAAGGCCATCGAGCGCTGGGCGACAGTGGCGTACTTTTTGATGCCGGCGACGATGACCGGGGTCATCATGGCCTCGCCGACAGCCAGCGGGAAAAGCCCCGCCGGAAGCACCAGCCAGGGGTTGGTGAAGAAGCTCATAACCCCCCGGGCCACAATGCAGAACGAGAACCCGATGAGCAGCGATTTCTTAATGCCGATGGTGTCGACCAGGGAGCCGATCATCACCGTAATCAGGGTGAGCACCGTCGACCAGGCGGTAACGACAAACCCCGCGCTGACATCGCCAAAGTCCATGTCCTTGGACAGCCACAGAATAAGGGTGCTGTTGACCAGTCCGTAGGCGACGATGGAAAGCACCTTGGTGCCGAACATAA
>JAFSXO010000160.1 GCA_017444045.1 bacterium
CACCTCCAAGAAGTTCGAGATCTCCCGTCCCGAAATGGAAGTCGACGGCATCCGCGATGTCGATATTTCCATCACCACCCGCGAGCTGGGCGATATGATCAAGCAGGCCCGCATCCGCTTCGAGAACCTGCCCGATGAGAAGCCCGATCCTTTGATGGGTGAGTACACCGGCGCCGGCGTCATCTTCGGCGCTACTGGCGGCGTTATGGAAGCCGCTCTGCGCACCGTGGCCGACATTCTCACCGGCGAGGATCTGCCCAATGTCGAGTATCACGACTGCCGCGGTATCAAAGGCGTCAAAGAAGCCACGCTGACCCTGCCTATCGAGGGCAAGGACACCGAGGTTAAGATCGCCATCGCCCACGGTACGGCCAATGCCCGCAAGGTTCTGGAGGCTGTCAAGTCTGGCGAGAAGCAGTATCACTTCATCGAGGTTATGGCCTGCCCCGGCGGCTGCGTACACGGCGGCGGTCAGTCCATCGTTTCGGCTAAAGCCCGCTTAGATGTCGAGCCCAAGACGGCCCGCGCCGCGGCTTTGTATACCGAAGATGAACTGTGCGAGAAGAGAAAATCGCACAAGAACGAGGAAGTGCTGGCCCTGTACAAGGAATTCCTGGGTGAGCCTAACAGCCATGAAGCTCACAAGTATCTGCACACCCACTATCAGCCCCGTCCCTTCTATGAGCAGAAGTAGTCTGAGGATCAGCTGATAGCTAAAAGCCCGGAGGCATTGAGCTTCCGGGCTTTTTTATTCTGACTTTATCGACGAGATGGTGCTTTGTTCAATGCCGAATTGTAAATACTGCGACAGAAGGGTTACCTTTGGCTGAGTTAGAATGAAATGATCTCAGGCGGCAGAAGGCTTGATGATTGTTAGTTTAAGCGCAGTAGATTGCTGCTCGTTATAGTCATTTAGTTAGGTATCATATCGGCACAATTAATGTCTGCTGTGAGCATATCAAAGCGCGCAGCTAGTTCCGCGCAAGGCACCTCTGAGCGCAGCGAAGCAGTGCCGGCGCGGAAGCTAGTACAGCGCGATATGTTTGCGAAACACTAACTAAATGACACTGAGTTTGTGGCAAGTTAATGCGCTGCAGTTTGTCGCATAAGTGGCGTTGGGCCAGAGGGCTATAAGTATAATAAGGGACTGAGTATATGAATAAGAGTATCAAGGTATCGTTTAACTCTCCGGTAATACTGGGATTTGTCATAGCCTGTTTTATAGCTATGGTTCTCGGCCAGCTAACGGGCGGCCACTCGACTAAGTCCTTTTTTTGCGTTTACCGGTCGTCGCCAACCGATCTGCTGACATATGTCAGACTGTTTGGCCATGTACTTGGCCATGCCAGCTGGAGCCATTTGCTGGGCAATATGATGCTTATCCTGGTCGTGGGACCGCTTCTCGAGGAAAAATATGGCTCAGACAACATTCTCTTCGTTATTCTGTCGACGGCACTGGTTACCGCTCTGATTCATCTGCTGGTTTATTCCAAAGTGTGTTTAATGGGAGCCAGCGGAGTCGTTTTTGCGTTTATTATGCTCTCATCGCTGACCTGCCTTAAAGACGGTGAAATTCCGCTTACCTTTATCCTCGTCGCCTTGCTTTACATCGGGCAGCAGGCCTACGATGGCATGGTGTTTGCAGGGGGTAGGCTGATTCGCAATTCTACCTCTTATTATGGCAGCTATTATATCTCTAACTTAACCCATATCGTTGGCGGTATCGTAGGCTCAATCATAGGCTTTTTGCTGAATAAGAATAAGATGGCTAAAAGCTAAGCATCTGAGCGCAGCGAAGCAGTGCCGGCGCGGAAGCTGGTGCAGCGCTTGTACTTTATACAAAGCAGCGATAACGCGGTAACAGTTGCAGTGCAATGCTTGCGTAATAGCGTGGTTAATGGCCTGGTTCTAAAGGTAATAATGCGCTGGTTTAGAAACAATACTTTTATGTTGGAGCGCCAGCGCATTAGCACCCTTAATGATTATTTTGCCGAGCTTAATCAGCGGCCAAATAAAGGCGTTTATTTTTATCGCATCATCGGCTATTCAGACGAAATAGATGCGTTTATAAAAAAGTATTACGATGCTGCCCGGAGGGGCGGAGTAGTTATCGAGGGGAAAATTCCCAATCCCGACGATAAGAATCTGGCATATTACAATGAAATAATGGGTATGAATTTCAATATGGATTTGGAATTCATAACTGTCAGCCTTAAAAAATGGCTGCCGCGCATGAACGATTTTCAGCGCAAGACCGTGGCCGATTCGATCTATTCTTACCTTACGTCCCTGCGGCGTTCCGGCAAAAACGACAATATGCTTAAAAACGCCTACATAAAATTTATGTGCTGGCTGTATTATAAATTTGAGCGTATTGTGGGACAGCTGGGAGAGAACAATATCCCTAAGATACTGTATGAGGGCAATATTAGCAATTATGAATTAATGCTAATTTCTGTGCTGTCTAGTGCTGGGTGCGATGTTGTGCTGCTCCAGTATCAGGGCGATCATCAGTATCTAAAGCTTGACCCAAATTCCAGCCAGTCCGACTGTCTGCAGCTTCCGGGTCTGCGGGCTTTTCCCGAGGGCTACAGTCTTAAATCGCTTAGAGAGGCGCAGCAAAGAGAATACGCTACTGCCCGCCTGTATGGCACACCTCCTACTGTAAGCAATTGCACCAATGCCTGGATAAGTGGCAAGATCTTTGACGATATACGCACGAGCGCGGGCCTGCGCGGCAAGGATGAGCGCTTTTTCTATAACTGCTTCTGCCGCGTAAACGGAGCGGAAGATAAGAATATTTATTCCGCTGAGCTGTTCCAGCTGCAGCAGGAGCTGAAAAACTCCAAAAGGCGCCTGGTTATTGTCAGCGGGGAGATCCCCAAGCCCTTACCCGAGGAAATAGACAGCATTCCGCGCAAAAACTACGCCAAGCTGGATCAGCTCGTTCTCGATTTGGTCAGCAATACCATTAAGTTCACGATCAATCCCGAGCTGCAGAGGCTAATTCACAAGGCCTTTGTCGATGTAGTATTGGCCGAGGCAAAAAAGTGCGATTCTAATCTTAACAGACTCACTGGCAAGGCGGTTTATTGGCTGTGCTGGCTAAAGCGCTATGTTCCTCAGCTGCTTGGCAATTGGAAAATATCCGACATAGGCTGCTTTATTTATTTGGGAGGCTGCCGCAACGAGCAGGAAGCTGCCTTTCTTCGCATATTGGCCAAGCTCCCCGTCGATGTGCTGATACTGTGTCCGAACCTGAATGAGCACTGCTGTTTAGAGGATAAGCTGCTGTATGAGGTAAATAATCCCGAGAGCGTCAACCTGACCCGCTATCCCGAGGATAACGGCCAGGTGCAGATGGCTACTGTAGCCTATCATGCCGAAAGAGAGCTGGATACGCTTTTGTATCAGAATACCGGCATGTACCGCACCCGCCAGTATGCGCTGGCCAACGCCATATCCCTCAAAACCACGTACGAGGAGATAAAGATACTCTGGGATAAAGAGGTTCAGTTTAGGCTTAATTTTGGCACGGTCGATCAGACAGTTAACGTACCGGTTATTTTTGCCAAGGTATGCGGCGTTAAAAATGGCGATGTCAGCCAGTATTGGCAGTCGATACGCGAGCTGATCATTGAGGATACCTTCCTCATTCAGAACGTCCCGTTTCTGTCGCCAACCGGCAATCCCATGAAACCTTATGTCTCAGATTTTTATAAGAATGGGCGCCTGCAAAAGAGGTTCATTAAAAGCCATCCGCATTTTCCCTATGGCATACTCAGAGATGAAATGCAGGATTATGTGCTGGACAAGCTCGAGACCATGATTGAGCAGAAGCTTATAAAGGGCATCGGGGAAAACGGCACGGAGTATACGGTTGTAGCTACTGTGCTCAATTTGCCCGGCGAAATATTGCGCTCGATTCAAAAATTTGATTTTACAAAACGAAATCCGAAGCTAATCTATGTCAACGCTACCGAGACGGTGATCTCGCTCGAGGACTCGATCCTGGTGGCTTTTCTGAACCTGATCGGCTTTGATATCCTGTTTTTTGTGCCGACTGGCTATAAGAGTGTGGAAAAATTTTTCAATAATGTGGTAATGGAAGAGCTCCAAATCGGCGAATACCTTTACGATCTGGATGTACCCGATCTAAAAACGCTGCCCCTGCGCAGCATCAAGCTGAGTTGGCGCGAAAGACTGTTTGGGAGAGGTAAGTAAAGTATGGGCATTGATTTCGGGACAAAAACGGCATCGGCTGGTGTGCCTGTGGCGGCGCCATCTCAGGAAACCGCTATTGCAGTTGTCGAAAAGTACGATATTGTGGCCGACAGACAGAGGATGAACGCGGAGCTGGTTAATTCCCAGGAGGTCGATCGCATTGTCAGCACCATCGAAGTGCATAACTTGGAATCGATTGTAACCTTCGGTGCCGAGGTCGCCAATGAAATCGCCAAGGCTTCCGATGCGGTTCTGAACGGTATGGATCTGTCGCAGCTTGACGCTACCAGCGATATGCTCAAGACGCTGGCCAAAATCATGGACAAGTTTGATATAAACGAGATTAAAGAAGAGCCGGGCTTTTTGGGCAAATTGTTGGGTCTGGCTAAAAAACAGCTGGAGAAGCTGCTGAATAAATATCATACCATGGGCGAGGAAATCGATAAGATTTACGTTGAGCTTAAGGGCTACGAGGCTGAAATAAAGCAGTCCAACCGCAAGCTGGCAGCTATGTTTGATGCCAACGTCAATTTTTATCACGAGCTGGTAAAGTATATTTTGGCTGGCGAGCAGGCCTGCAATGAGATTAGGGCCTATATAGATCAGCGCACTAACGACTTGGCGACTACCGGCGATCAGTCCATCCAATTTGAGCTTACCACTCTGAACCAGGCTTTGGTGATGATGGAGCAGCGCACTCAGGATCTGCGCATTGCCGAAAATGTGGCCATGCAGTCTATTCCCATGATTAAAACCATGGAGTTCAGCAACTACAATCTGGTGCGCAAGATCAATTCGGCCTTTGTGGTTACCCTGCCGGTATTTAAGCAGGCTCTGGCTCAGGCCATGCTGCTTAAGCGGCAGAAGATCCAGGCTGAATCCATGGATGCCCTGGATAAAAAGACCAATGAAATGCTGCTGCAGAATGCACAGAACAACGTGATGGTTGCCAAAGAGACGGCGCGATTGGCGTCTGGCAGCTCGGTGAAGGTGGAAACCCTCGAAGCTACCTGGCGCACCATCTCCAGCGGCATTGAGGAAACCAAGAGAATTGAGGAAGAGACGCGGCGGAAGCGCGTCGAAGATCAGGCCCGGCTGGAAGCCATTAAGGAGGATTTCCAGAAGCAGTACCACATGCCGCCGGCCAAGCTTCATTAGAAGCGCTGAATAGCAAAAGAGCAAACAATAACTAAGGAGGATCGTGCGATGCCAATTAATTTATCCAAAGGGCAAAAGGTAGACCTGACCAAAAAGAATCCCGGACTGAAAAAGGTTCTGATCGGTTTGGGCTGGGATGTGAATGAGAGCGATAGCGGTGCGGATTTTGACCTCGACGCTTCGGCGTTTATGCTGGGCGCTAACGGTAAGTGCCCTACAGAGAGGGAGTTCATATTCTACAGCAACCTGCAGCATCAGAGCGGTGCTGTAGTGCACCAGGGCGACAACAAGACCGGTTCCGGCGAGGGCGACGATGAGCAGCTTACCGTCGATCTGACCAAAGTGCCCGACAATATTCAGAGAATTGCGTTTACGGTGACAATCTATAACGCCGAGCAGAGACGCCAGAATTTTGGCCAGGTGTCCAACGCTTATATTCGTTTGGTGGATCTGGTTAACGATGAAGAGATTATTCGCTACGATTTGGGCGAGGATTTCTCTATCGAAACGGCTGTTGTCGTCGGCGAGCTGTACCGCCACGATAAGGATTGGAAGTTTAACGCCATCGGCAGCGGCTTCCAGGGCGGTCTGGCTGCTCTTTGCGGCCATTACGGGATTGAAGTTGAATAGGAGGCTTGTGCTATGCCGGTAAGTTTGCAAAAAGGACAGAAGGTTAGTTTAACGAAGGGCAATCCTGGCCTTTCCAAGGTCGTAGCGGGCTTGGGCTGGGACGTTAACGCGTTTGACACCGGCGGCGAGTTCGATTTAGACGCTGCCGCGTTTATGCTCACCGAAAGCGGGCGCGTTTCCAATCAGAGCGATTTTGTGTTCTATGGCAATCTGAACCATCCGTCTGGCGCAGTGAAGCATCTGGGCGACAACCGCACCGGCGCCGGCGAAGGCGACGACGAGCAGCTGGAAATCGATCTTACCAAGGTTCCTGCCAATATCACCAAGATAGTCTTTACGGCGACGATTTTCGAGGCCGAGCAGAGGCGTCAGAATTTTGGCCAGGTTAACAACGCGTACATGCGCATTTACAATGCAGCCACCGGTGAAGAGCTGCTGAGATACGATTTGGGCGAAGATTTCTCCATTGAAACGGCGGTCGTGTTTGGCGAACTGTATCGGAACGGCGCTGAATGGAAGTTTAACGCTATCGGCAGCGGGTATCAGGGTGGCTTGGCCGCTCTGTGCAATAGCTTTGGCATTGAAGTTGAATAGGGGCGTCTATGTCAGTTAGTTTAAGCAAAGGCCAAAAGGTAAGCCTGTCCAAGGAACGCGCCGGTCTGACTAAGATAAGGGCGGCTTTGGGCTGGGATGAAGCTCAGCCTGAGAAGAAATCCGGTGGCTTTTTATCGTCTTTATTTAGTGCTATGAGCGCCCCGACTGACATCGACTGCGACGCTTCGGCGATTTTGCTTGTCGGTAATAAGCTGAGACGCGATCCCGAAGATGTGGTGTACTACGGCAATTTGAATCACAGCTCCGGCGCTGTGAATCATATGGGAGACAATCTTACTGGCGCGGGCGATGGCGACTGCGAGGTTATCGAGATAGACCTTGCCAAGGTGCCTAATCTCTACACCAGGATAGCCATTGTCGTCAATATTTATAATGCCGTGTCACGCCATCAGCATTTTGGGATGATCAAAAACGCTTATATCAGACTGATCGATACTAGCAACAATCAGGAAATGTGCAAGTACGATCTCAGCGATGATTATTCTGGGGCGTATGCGGTAATCGTCGGCGAGGTCTACAGAGATGGCGCTGAATGGAAGTTTAACGCTATCGGTGAAGGAACAAAGGATCACAGTCTGCGGGCTCTCTTGGATAAGAGATTTAAGTAGGCTGTGATTATTAGCGCGTAACTAGTTCCGCGCCAGGCACATCTGAGAACAGCGACGCTGTGCCGGCGCGGATACTAGTATAGCGCAGTAGCGTTCGCGCTTTCGAGAGTAACTGGTTTGGGCATTGTACTGACTTTGAAGTTTGCACTATACTGACTTTGAAGTTGGCCTTGTACTGACTTTGAAGTTGGCATTATAAAGGATGTTACTGACATTATGAGCAGTTGGAATAAAGATGAGCTGATGCGAGGGCTGAACGAGGCTCAGGTCGCTGAAAGCAAACAGAAATATGGCACCAACGAGCTGGCCAAGAAGGAGCCAGAATCGCTGTGGTCGATGTTTATCGGTGCCTTCGATGACATTTGGATTAAAGTGCTGTGCGGGGCGCTGGTCTTAAAGATTATTCTGGCTGTCTTAGGCAATTTTATGCCTGCCTTTGCCAGCGAAGAAGGCGGAGATGTGGTGGAGATCGCCAGCATTATTATGGCGATTATTCTGGCCACAGGCTTCAGCACTCTGTCGGAATATAGGAACAGCTCGCGCAGCGAGGCTCTGCAGGAAGAATACAGCAAGACCTATGCCAAAGTGGTGCGCGGCGGCAAGCTGGTCAATATCCTCACCAGCGAGATCGTGAAGGGCGACACCGTGCTCATTCAGGCCGGCGACAAAGTCCCCGTAGACGGTCTGCTTTTCGACGGCAATGTCAAGGTCTCGCAGGCTGCTCTTAACGGCGAATCGCGCGATGAGAGCAAATCTGCTGCCGAGAATATGGATGAGGCCGAGTCGACCGATTACGCTTCGGCCTGTAAGGTCTTTATGGGCTCCGTAGTTACCGCCGGTGAGGCTTACATGGTGGCCACGGTTATCGGCGATGAGTCCGAGCTGGGCAAAATTAACAAGGCTCTGACCGACGATGAGGAAGAGGAACGCCAGGACACGTCCAGCCTCAAGCTGGAGGTCGTGGCCAGGGGCATTGGCAAGCTGGGCGTTTCCGCCGCGGCTATTGCCGGTATCCTCAACGTGGTTATCAGCTTAATGCATCCCGGCGATGGGCAGATCGTCAACGCCGTGTTTATCATCTCGGTGCTGGCTAAGGCTATCATGCTGATGGCCTCGATCGTGATTATGGCCGTGCCCGAGGGCCTGCCCATGATGAACAGTTTAGTACAGTCGATGAATACCGAGTCGATGTACAAGAAGAACATCCTGGTCAGCCACAAGGCGGCTTTCTCAGATTCGGCCTATATGAACGTGCTGTTCAGCGACAAAACCGGTACCATTACTCAGGGCAACCTGTCGCTGGTCGAATTTATCATAGGCGATGGCAATATCTCTTCTTCGGTTAAGACCGATGAGTTTATGGAAGCCATTACCCTAAACAACCTGGCCAAGGTATCGTCTGAAGGCAAGGCTATCGGCAGCAACAATATGGACCGCGCTCTGCTGACCTATGCGCTGTCGCATGGCTATGCTCCATCTGAGGACGCGAACGAAAAGGTTAAGGAAATAAGCGGCTTTGACTCCGAAAAGAAGTGCGCTACCGTTGAACTGAAAGACGGTACTGTTTACTGGAAGGGCGCCACCGAGAACCTGATCGATAAGCTCACCCACTACGTTGCAGCCGATGGGCAGCAGCTGAAAGAATTCACCGCCGCCGACAAGAAGGCGCTCGAAGAGACAATGCACGCTCAGGCCAAGCGCACCATGAAGCTGCTGTCTGTAGCCAAGATCGCCAACGGGAAGACGATACTGCTGGCGGTGCTTTGCCTGCGCGATAACGTGCGCGTCGATGCCGTGGAAACCGTGGATATCCTTAACGAGGCTGGCATTCAGGTGGTTATGGTTACCGGCGACGCCGAGGAAACCGCGGTGGCTATCGCTAAGGAAGCCGGCATTCTCAAGGATGAAAACGTCGATATAGTGCTGACGCACGAGAAGCTCGAGGCTATGTCCGATGACGAGCTGAAGAAGAAGCTGCCCCACCTGAAGGTGGTCAGCCGCGCCAAGCCCTTGGACAAGAAGCGCCTGGTGTCCATGTCTCAGCAGATCGACAACGTCTGCGGTATGACCGGCGACGGCGTCAACGATGCCCCTGCGCTCAAGCAGGCCGATATCGGCTTCGCTATGGGCGATGGTACGGCCGTAGCTCAGGAAGCTGGCGATGTCGTCATTCTCAACAACAGCTTAACCTCTATCAAAGACTGCGTACTCAACAGCCGCACCATGGCCAAGTCCGTGGGCAAGTTCCTGATCTTCCAGCTTACGGTCAACATCAGCACCCTGCTGATCAATATTTTGGCGCCTATTCTGGGCTGGACGCAGCCGTTCTCTATCGTACAGATCCTGTGGATCAACCTGATTATGGACACCCTGGCGGCTATGGCCTTCGGTGGCGAGCCTATTTTGGATCGCTATATGAAGGAACAGCCGGCCAAGCGCACCGACAACATCCTGACCAGCTATATCAAGTCGGCGATCGGAGTCAGCGCGGTATTCATTACCCTGGGCGCTATCTTAATTCTGGAGAATATTGGCGGCATTACCACCTGGATCACGCC
>JAFSXO010000161.1 GCA_017444045.1 bacterium
ACTCCCCCTAAAGGATGGCAGGGGGAGATGTCGCGACTGCGACAGAGGGGGTGGCCACAGCTGGCGGAAGAATCGAAGCTTAACACATGTTGTGCGCTAACTTATACGCTAATGTACAACGCAGCGCTAACTCACATGAATTATCAGAACCAATGCCACGAATCCTTAACTAAATAGCATTGGCTAATGCTCTAAGTTCCCCTCGTGTTTCATATACCGTCTCGTGTATTGTTTCCTTCGCCGCGTCTTCCTTTGCTGGGGTTGGCAGCTGATGGCTTTTTGGCATTAACGCTGGTTAATGTTATAATAATACTAAGTATTATAATAATGCTGTAGCATTTTGCGTTTGTTATGCAAACAATGTCATTTAGATAAACTCGCGCTCACGTGAACGATAACTAAATGGCATTGATTATGTAAAGAATTTAATCAGTATTCTCTTGGAAAGGATTATGCTAGAGACATGCTGCTTCGCCTTATAACAGACCCGCTGCTGGTTCGCGAGATGATGGCGGGGGCGCGGAAGCCCAGCGCTGACCGCGCTGCTTATCCGGGAATATCGTGGACTCTTGCTGTTTGCTTTCTGTCGGCGGCTTTGTTCGCTTTGTATGGAGAGCGCGGCGATTTGTATTCCTCCTGCGCCTTCTTCGTGCTTGCCGCCTGGCTGCAGTCGTGGCTGCTGTTTCGGCGCTCCGGGGCAAGCATCGCCACATCCTTGGCCGGAGAGGGTGAGCGCGGAGCCTTGCTGGTTATTAGAACCTCGCCATATGGCCTTTTCCATGCCTTGGCAGCTAAATTCTTAGGCGTGCTTATGCCCCTTAACCTGGAGATGCTGCTGATATTTCTGCTCAATGCGGTCATTTATGCAGTCCTGGGGTCGGTGCCCTGGATAATTTTCTTTTCCGTTTGCTTATTTCAGGTCTGTTTAGTTCTTGCTGGCACGGGACTCGGAGCTATATTTGGCAGATATATCGGCGATGCCGCCAAGGCAGCTAAAAGCTACCGCACCTTTTCGGCTTTTATCGGAGTTACGGGGGCCGCGATGTGCTATGGCCAGACCTTCGGAAAGGTCTGCCTGATGTCGTTTATTGTGCATCTGCTGCTGTTCCTAATTCCCTCGTTCGGCGAAAGGCTGGGCATGATCTGCGGTTCGCTGGCGGTGCTTTTTATGGTTTTTATGCCCTTCGCCATGCTGTTCAACTTAAATCCGCTGTATCTGAGCGCCAGAGCGGTCAATCCCTTTGCCGCGCTTTGGCAGGTACAGCCCATCAATATTAGCGATAAGCACAGCTTGCTGGGCTCTAACCTAAATGGCGACGAGGATTTCTCCCAGTTTATCGTAAACTCTGTGCAAATCCGCATAGCAGGAAAAGCTATTGCTCTGAGTGCGCCTAATGCATTGGAAATTGTCACCAATAATGCCGCTTCTAATCCGGATGTCGCTAATTATATTAATAGCCGCTATGTCGCCTGGCGCTTGGGCCGCCTGCTGAAGCTGTCTGCGGGAGGCGCTTTGCTGTTCGTGCTGATGTTTGGCTGGATCTGGCGCCGAACCCACCTGGATATTTGCAGGTAATGCTGCAGCTGAGGGGGCAATGGGTATATGCTAGCTTCTTTTGATGATCTGGAATAGGCAGGTTATCTGGTTCTTTTTTTGAACACAGCTATTTTGAGTTTTTTTTTGTTAGTTATTTAACGGTGCCCAGACCGCTGGCTATGCCAGCTTGCATCAGATATCGGCTGGCTTTTCGCGCCCGGGCTATTGGGGCTATTTAGGCAGAGAGGCGGTGCGGATCGGTGCGGGCATCGTTTCGGAAAGGCAAGGATATTATGGCTAGGCAAGTTTACGCTGGAATGGATATGGAAGAAAAAGAGCATGATCCGCTTTATACGCGTCGCCATTCTTTGGCTCACGTGATGGCGGCTGCTGTGCGCCGTCTATTTCCGGGCACAAAGCTTGGCTTTGGGCCGGCTATAGACAATGGCTTCTATTACGATTTTCAGTTTGCTGAGCCGTTCGATGCGGAGCGCCTGCCCGACATTGAAGCCGAAATGCGCCGCATTATTGCGGAAAAGCAGGACTTTGTGCGCCGCGAGGTGCCCTTCGCCGAAGCGGTAAAGTTCTTTGAGGATGAGGGCGAGGCCTTAAAGGCTGAGTATATGCGCGAGCTGGCCGACAAGGGTGAGAGCATTAGCCTGTATGATAACGGTGAGTTTACCGATATGTGCGCCGGCCCTCATGTCGACAATACCTCCCGCATTCCCGTGGACTGCTTCTGCCTGGATTATTCCTCCGGGGCATATTGGCGCGGCGATCAGTCGCGGGAAATGCTCACCCGCATTTACGGTCTGGCCTTTGGCAGCAAAAAGGAGCTGAAGGAGTTCATCCGCGCTCGCGAAGAGGCCAAAAAGTATGACCACCGCAAGCTGGGCAAGGATTTAGAGCTTTTCACCATGTCGGAAAAGGTCGGCCTGGGTCTGCCCCTGTGGCTGCCCAATGGCACAGTTCTGCGCGAAGAGCTGGAAAAGCTGGCCAAGGAGTGGGAACAGCGCGATGGCTATAAGCGCGTGGTGACTCCGGTTATCACCAATGAGCAGCTGTTCTATACTTCCGGCCACCTGCCTTATTATGCCGACAGCATGTACCCGCCCATGAACATCGACGAAGGGCAGAACTATTACCTTAAGCCGATGAACTGCCCCTTCCACCACGTGATCTTTGGCAGCCGTCCCCGTTCCTATCGCGAGCTGCCCCTGCGCCTGGCCGAGTATGGCAACGTTTACCGTTACGAAGCTTCTGGCACGCTGGCGGGTCTGCTGCGCGTGCGCGGCATGTGCATGAACGATGCGCATATATATTGCAGCCCCGAGCAGCTGGAGAATGAGTTCAGATCGGTGATCATGCTGCACAAGCGCTATTACGAGCTTTTCCGCATTGAGAATTACTGGCTGCGTCTGTCGCTGCACGATGAGATTAACACCAAGAAGTATGTGAACAATCCCGAGGCCTGGAAGCAGTCTGAAGACGCTATCCGCCGGGTTATGAAGGATATCGGCATCGCCTGCGAGGAGGTGGCCGGAGAGGCCGCCTTCTACGGGCCGAAGGTAGACTTCCAGATTCGCAATGTGGTGGGCCGCGAGGAAACGGCTTCCACCAACCAGCTCGACTTCGCGGTGCCTGAGCGCTTTAACCTAACCTATACCGGCTCCGATGGCGAGGTGCATACGCCTTATTGCATCCACCGCGCCCCTCTGGGCACTCACGAGCGCTTCCTGGCCTTCCTCATGGAGCGCTTCAAGGGCGTGTTCCCCACCTGGATGTCGCCCCTGCAGGTGCTGATCGTTCCGGTCAGCGTGGAGAGATTCGGCGCTTATGCTGAAAAGCTGGCGGCAGAACTGAACGATAGGCTTTTCCGGGTCGAGGCCGATCTCGGTCCCGAGAGCATGAACAAGAAGATCCGCACCGCGGCCACCAATAAGATCCCCAATATCCTGGTGGTGGGCGGCAAGGAAGAGGAAACCCAGTCTGTAACCTGGCGGCGCCATGGCCATCAGGAGCAGCGCTCTCTGCCTTTTGCGGAGTTCTTGGCCATTCTGGAAAAAATGCGCCAGCAGCGCGTTATGGATAATTTTGAAGACACCATTCTGCCCGAGGCTTAGGAAGCCGGCGTGATTATCGATATGGCCGGCTGGAGGTTGTCTAGTTATGTCTGATGGGAATTCTGGAAGCTGGAACTGGGGAGGGCTTATCTCCCGCTGGCTTTCCGGCAGCCAAGAGCATGTGCTGGAGACTTCTGCTGACGAGAACTCCACTTTCAATAAGGAGGTTTCGTCGGCAGAGGGCTGTCTTCGTATTGTTCCCGTCAATAAGACGATAGAGCTGCATTCCACTCTGTGCGAGGGGTGTATGCTGGTGCTGGGCGTCTCCTTGGCTGGTCCTCTGTCAAAGTTTGTCAAGCGTGGCGGCGATAACGAGGTCGTCATAACAGTTCCCGTCTCCGAAGCCGACGGCGCTAAGCACAGCATAAAGATTACCTATTACGGCTCTAAAAAGCGCGGCAAGAACGTGGTTAAGCTCGTGCGCGCTGGGCAGGGCACCAACGCCAATGGTGAGTGCTTCTTCGAGCTGGTTTATAACGATGAGCGCGATGATTTTCGCTACGTTATCGAGCTAGATGCCAGCATAGAGGTTGTCGAATTCAAGGAAGTAATCGATAAGCGCCCTCTGTTCCAGTCGGTGCCGCCTGTGGCACAGATGGCCGCCTTTTTGCGCGCCGTAACCAACCGCAAGCGCACGGTTTTTGACATTATCGACAGCATGAAGGACTATGCCTCTCCGTCGACGGGCAAAATAACCGTGGCTTTGCGCGAGGCCGTGGAAGAGCAGGGGGTATCGCTGTCCTATGAGGTGCCCCTGCGCATTAAAAAATTGCTCAGCAAGCAGGTAAACCTCATATCTGAGCATGTGATTCTGGCTCTGGCTCTGTATATCGATATGGAAACCGGTGTGCTCACGAGGACGATTATTGCGGAGCGGAAAAGCATTGAAGCCTCCGTGGCCTCTTTGTATTCGGTGGCCAAGCACTTTGGCGCCACGATTGGCGCTGAGGAGTGGAAATTCCTTTTTGGAGATACTGAGCTTACTCTGGCCGAGGTTCAGCAGAGCCTGCTGAATTCCGCGTACAGCAGGATAGTCTCTCAGTTCGGCCAGCAAAGCTCCAATCGCACCCCGGCCATGATTCTGCGCCAGATCGCTAAAGAGAGCCGCAGTATGCGGGCTCTGTCCTTCTCTCAGACCCTTCAGGAGCGCTTGGGCGGGAACGATATCGCCATCAGCGATCAGCAGCTGGCCCTGCTGGCTACTCTTTCCGTGGCCCGGCGCCATTATAATCCCAATTTGGTGGCGGCGCTTTGCCTCTTTGTCGACGCCGAAGTCGGCTGCATAGGCGAACAGGATCTGCAGAACGCGGCGATAGAGGTTAATGGTATTGAAACCTCTACATACGCCATGCTGGCTGTCGCCGGTGCCTTCGATGTCAGTTTGCGCGGCCTTAACTTTGGCAATCTCAGCCAGGACGAGCTTCATGTTACGCTGCCGGGCTTGGTCCGTCTCACCGAGGTGGGCTTTTTGGGCGGCTTCCGCAAGAGCGGAGAGTCTAAGCAGTCGTGGCACTGGGTGCGCACCAATCAGGCCGCCGCTAAAGCGCTGCAGCGGAATCGCGGCATTGAATTCACCAACAATGTGCTGTGCGTGCTGCCGGTTATAGAGCAGCTGAGCGAAATCGATCTGGTGCATCTGATGGAGTCCGGCCGCGACTTCCTGGCGGCCTTCCAGTCCGACTACGACAAAACCTTGGTCTGGCGCCGCCTTAGCGATATACCGGAAAAGAGCTTCCGCACGCCTATTCAGGGCAAGGTGCGCCAGAGCTACAGCTTTATCGAGGGCTTCAGCGCTTACCATTTCAGCCGCACGGTAATCGGCCGTATTGCCGAGGTCAGCAGGGAAGAGCTGCTGGGAACCAGCAACGTTATCATGGTCTACCACGACAACCGCGATAACCGCCATTATAAATATTGGGATGTGATCTCCAGCGATGCCGACTTAGAGCCGCCGCCCAATACGGGATGGGTTTGGAAGGGCATGATTGTGGATAACATCGATACTTCTGGGCTGCCTAGCGTTATTCATGAGATGTCGCAGAATGCTTTGCTGGGACGCGGAGTGCAGTCGTCGCACGAGTCGCGCCTGCTCAACTGGATATATGAGGCTCTGCGCAAGACTATTTTGCGCAAGGTGGATTATGCCTCTGTCGCCGATTATCCTAACGCAAAAAGTCTATTCGGCGATCGCCTGGTCCAGCTTCGCGGAGGCGTAAGCAACTGGATCGATGAATATACCTATAATCTTATCCTCGACTGGTTTGAAGAGAGTGCCGGGGTCGATGTACTGCTGCCCAAATGGATATTTGACTGCCTGAACGACGATGATCAGGTGGAAATGGTAAGCCTGGCGATGCTGTATTCTATAGTCGCCGGCGATATGATCGACCTTTATCTTGGCTCATCTTATAAGCAGGTTGACCTGGCTTCTCTGCGCGTGCTGCTGAACGAGCGCATATCTGGCCTTTTGGAGGCCGAAAGCACCAGCTCCCGTGTTTTAGGTCTGCGCCTGCTGGCTTTCTCCGAGTTCGTACCCGACGCCAATGCCAGGCTTATGGTGGAATACAGCCTGTCCCGCGCTCTGGATGATGTAAATAGCGATGCCGTATTTGCCGCCTGTGAAGGTCTGGTGCGCCTGTGCTTTTCGCATATCATCCCGCTGCCGCTGCTGACCTCTCTTAGAAGGTGCGAGAGTGCCGATGAAGAGGAAGAAGAGGAGGAAGAGGAAATTCTGCCAGAGGACGGCGTTATCGATCGCCATGCGCTTCGCGATGCGCTGATGGATATCGAGGACTGGGTCGCCGATTTAAAGGCTAAAAAATCCGCTGAATATAAATCAATGCCGTTTGTCGGTGTCGACGGCAGCATCGATAGTACGATTCTGCAGGAGTTTGCCCATTATTTAGCGGGACTTCGCCAGGCCAGCTATGATGAGACAGGCAATATACCGCGCTGCTATTACGCTTTGGTTCCCGAGCGCCAGCTCAGTGCGATTTGCACGGTAATAGTTGAAGCCTGGAAGCAGATGGCCGCATCTAACGGGGTAAGCCTGTGCAAAATGCTCGAAGAGTTGACCCCGGCTGAGCTGTTCCTGGATCAGCGCTTCTATGTGCAGGGCAATGAAAAGCAGCTTTTTGACGAGTTTGGGGTGCGCCCTTATCTGGGAGGCAAAGCCAATCCGCTTACCGTCTATCACCTTAAGCCCGATGAGATTATAGCTCCGTACCGCAAGGTCAGCCTGGCAGTATCGTCGTCCGGCAAAGAGGAATCGCGTTTCTTTGCCGAGCTGGCCCGCTGCTTCTTCTCGGATAGCAGCAGCCATATGGTGGTTTTGCGCCTGCATACGGCCGACGGCGTAGAGTTCCGCAATCTGGAGACATTCCTGCCCGTCTTTGAGACCTCCCGCATCGTTGATCTGCGCACAGCCGAAGTCTTCGATCCCGTCCGCGCTGGCTACATACCGGTATTCCGCAGTATCACGTTCTCCGATGAGCAGATAGGCCATACCACCGAAGCTAGGACTGATTTCCAGGCCCTGATGGGACTGCTGGGCGGCAAGAGGATTGCCGTTAAGGCTGATGCTGCCAAGAATTCTGCCTCCGACGCTAAAGACGACGCTTCCTCTGATGCTGAAGAAGACAGCAGCTGCGAGCAGGCTCTGCCTGAAGAGCCTGAGCTTGACGATTGGCTCGGCGATGAAGAGGGCGGTATGCAGGCCGCCCAGGAAGGCATCGATCTGGAGCCGTTCAGCCAGCTGGCGGCGCAGCTGAGAAAATCCTTTGGCCTGCCCATGGAATTAGAGCGCCAGCTGATCAATATGCTGCTGATAGTGGAACGTCATTCTCCCATATCTTTGGTGTCTAAGAAGGAAGAGGGATAACGCGTTTCAGCTCCGCGCGGCAGGCATATCTGAGCTAATCGAAGCAGGGCTGGCGCGGAAGCTAATACAGCGCGGATGCGTCCACGAATCCCTCTGCAAATGGGGCCAGGGGCTCAGGACATTGTGTATAGTATATTGAACGACACAAATCCGTTCCACAGTCCGTGGGCAATAGTAGATGACCAAATGCTGCCGCTTTTATGGTAGACGACGACAAAGCAGAGGCCCAGGCCGGCGAGAATTATGGTGCCCTGAGGATCTCCGTGTACTATGCCGAAGATGAGGGAGCTAAAGAGCGCCGCCCAGCCGAATGACCATTGGCTGCGCAGACAGCCAAAAAGCAGGCCGCGGAACACAAGCTCCTCGAAGAACGGACCGCACAGTGAGAGCTGCATTATCAGCAGGAACCATTCCGACGGGCGGCTTCTGGCGGCTATCTGCAAAAAGGGATTGTCGGATTGGGGGGCTTTACCGTAGAACACTGACATTATCTGGGATAGTATGTAGGTGCTGACAACGGCAAGGCAGAAGCCGATCCATCCCCAGCGCAGATCGCTCCATCTGGGGAAGCGCAGCTGCAGCGCGGTCAGAGCGTTTACAGGAGTGCTGCCTGCGCTGGCCAGATAGGGGAGCAGCAGTATTATAAAGGCCGTCAGTATGGCATACGCGCTAAAGTAGGTGCAGAAAACTGAAGTGACGGGCGAGCTTTTGAAATAGAATAGGCCCGAGAAGGCTATGGCTATTATGGCCATGAGCCACTGCGACGCGACGAAGGTGGCGCATACCCTGAGCGGATCGAAGCTGTATAGGCTGGCTTCGGAAATGGGGGCGCGCAGCCTCTGGCGGCGCTGGGGATCTATGAGTGCCGCTATAAGCCATATAGCGGCGAAAAAGAACATAGCCGTACTGGAAATGAAGATAAGGGAGACCGCGGTTACCCAGGCCATGTCGCGGTGCAGGCGTATTTTGTCGATTTCGCTTAAGCCTTCTCCCATAGGCAGCATTTTGGCGCATTCAGCCAGCTCGCGGCTGGCTATGGTATGCAGATAGTCCTTCAGCCAGCTGTTTATGGATTCCTGAATCAGGAGCGCGTCTGCTGTGCTTAGCTCGGGCATTTCTCCTTTTCCGCTTCGGAAGAGGCACACCCTTAAAGTCGTCCTGCAGAGCAGATCGATGCCTTCATTTTCGCAGTCAATGCCCTCCAATAGCTTCTGGGCCTGCTTGTAATCGTGTCGATGCATGCACTCTAAAGCGCTGCAGTACAGGATATAGGGCGATTCACTGTTTCCCTCGCGGCAGCTGTCCATTATGGAGCGGGGACTGTCCTTTAGCGATTCTAAGGTGTGCGCGGGGAATTCCTGGCTGTCCAGCAGCCGCATAATTTTGCCGGCGACAATGGTTTGCATTCTCTGCTGCATAGACGGGCCAGATGACTGCTTTGGCCTGTCGGTGAACATGGGGATTATATAAACCAGCCAGGCGGTAACGATAATAATCCATAGGACAAAGCGCCAGATGCTGAACTCTTGGCGATAAGGCTTTGTGGGGGCGTTTGCCTTCTCCGTATAGCTGCCGGCGTCTTCTGAAGCGTTTATTGTGCTGCCCGGGCCGGGAGCCTGTATAGTGCCGCTAGTTTCGGGAGCCTGTGATGTGCTGCTGTCTTTTGATGCCTTTATAGTGCTGTCGTTTTCGGAAGCCTGTATTGTGCTGTCGCTGATATCGTTGCCGTTCAT
>JAFSXO010000162.1 GCA_017444045.1 bacterium
CCGCGACTGCGATGACATATCTGACGACTGCAGCGACGGCAACAGCGCCAGCCGCCTGGAACAGTGGCGGAAGCTCCTCGACGACAGCGAGGCCGAGTCCGCCTGGCCCGGCCTGCCCGCCCTGCGCCACGCCATCGAAAAATACGCCATACCCAAGCGCTTTCTTTACGAGCTAATCGAAGGCACCGGCAGCGATCTGCAGGAGCGCACCTTCCGCACCTTCCAGGACACCTACGATTACTGCTATCACGTGGCCTCAACGGTCGGACTGGTCTGCGTACACATATTCGGCTTCAGCGAAGCTGACCAGGCCGAGGTCTACCGTATGGCCGAGATGCAGGGCATCGCCTTCCAGCTAACCAACCTCATGCGCGATGTCAGCGAAGACAGCGAGATGCAGCGCTGCTACCTCCCCTCAGAGCTGCTGGAGCGTTTCGGCGTCACCTCCGAGGACATCGCCCAAAAGCGCAGCACCCCGGGAATGCAGGCGCTGTATCGCCACATGAGCGAGCTCATTGAAAGCTACTACCGCCACTGCGCCGCCCTGCCCAAGCTAATCAATCCCGAGAGCCGGGCCTGTCTGCGCGCCATGACCATGATTTACCGCGGCATCGCCAAAAGGATCGCCAAGATGGGCACCAAGTCCCTGCATAAACGCGCCCGCCTAAGCCTGCCGGCCAAATTAGCCTGCGTTTTCTGGGCCTGTTTCCTCAGCGGTCTGGAGCTATCGCTAAGCCAGATCGGCCAGCTGCTGACGCGGCGCAGCTAAATAATGGGGCTCTATTGGCCAATTCTTAACTTAGACGACATTGCGCCCATGAACAGTGTTTTCAAAGATAAACTGCCCACCTTCATAATGCTGCTGATTGCCATGACCGCCAACTCCTTCGGCGACGTGCTGCTGTCCCGCACTATGAGCACTATGGGAGCTATCGACATACACAGCCTATCCGAAGTCCTGCCCCTGGCCAAAAGCGTGCTCAGCCAGGGAACCTTCTGGCTGTCCATCCTCTGCTTTACGGTGTTTTTCGGACTGTGGTCCTGGCTGCTGGCGCGCGAGGACGTGTCATACATCATGCCGCTCACGGCTATAACCTACGTTATCAGCGCTCTGCTAGCCGGCCCCATGCTCGGAGAGACCGTATCTCCCCTGCGCTGGGCGGGTACGCTGCTGATCGTTATAGGCGTAGGCATTGTGGCCAGCACCGGCAAAGACAATCAGGAGACACAGCCGGAGGAAGGCTAGCGGAAAAGGCTAGCATCTAGACTTTTCCGCATAAATAAGGTATGATATTATTCGTTTTTTTAGTTTATTGTCCATGACATATAGATGCGCAAAAGCGGCCAAGGAAGCAGCTCACAGCGCGTCACCAGTCCCGCGAAAGGGTGATTTCACATGGAATACAAAGAAGAGTATCTGCAAAAGTATTTTGACAATTTTGATTTTTTTGACCCCGAATGCCGCGATAAACGCGTACGCGAGATCAACATGCGCACCAAGCGCTGCTTAGCCTGTGCCGGCTTTGAGAAATGCCAGATGCACCCCAGCTATTGGCTTAAGGGCCAGGAGAAACGCCAGCAGGAAAACGATCGCTTATAATGAGCGCTTCACCTTCTGCTCCTTCGCCGGAAACGGCCGCTATGCCGCACGAAGAAGAGCTGAAAATAGTTCTGGGTTCCAAACCAGAGTTTATCCGGTGGCGCACCGCTCTCGGACAGCCGGAGCGCATACTGCAGCAGCTGAATTTTTACCTGCGCCCTGCCCAGCTTAGCGCTTCTGCCAGTCTAAGCCAGGAGAATCCGCTGCTCCTGCGCATACGCACCGTAACTGCGGGAGAAGAAGCGGAGACAGAGCTTACAGACGCTTTAGCGAGGCGCATCATTTCCTGTTCTACCAATGAAGCAGCCTGCGCGGCCTGGAACGAAGCCATGCCGCCGGGCTGTTCTATTGTATTCACCCTAAAACAAGGCATTGCCCAGGAGGGCGGCTATTTCCGCTCCATCGAGCTAGAGGCGCCTTTAACCCCGCAGCAGGCAGTGCAGCTTCTGCGCGGGGATCTTACCGTTCTAGAGGGCACAGAACCTGGCGACTATCTAAGACAGCTGCAGCTAAAGCGATGCCAGTTCCTCGGTATTCTGCTCAATACCCGCTGCTGCTACCGCCGCCCCCAGGGCGAAGTGTGGGAAATGGATCTCAGCCACTTTCCCGGGCGCTGCGACTGTGAGCTGGAAGTCGAGATTTCCGAGCCTCAGCGTCAGCGGGTTTTAGAGGACATCCGCGCCTTAGCTGCGGAGCTGGGCACCCCGATAGAATTTCAGACCAAGACCAAGATAGAACGTTTTCTAGAAGCGTCCGGCTTGCTTTAATGTCCAGCATCTCAGTGCTCATGCCCGTATATAACGGGGAGAAGTATCTGGCCAAGGCAATTAAGTCAATTCTCTGGCAGACCTGGCAGGACTGGGAGCTGGTAATAATAGACGACGGCTCGCAGGATGGCAGCCTAAACTGCGCCCGCAGCTTCGCGGCGCAGGACAGCCGCTTGCGCGTAATCGAGCGCCCCCACCGCGGCATTGTCGAAACGCTAAACGAAGGGCTGCGGCTTTGCTCTGCCCCCTGGATCGCCCGCATGGACAGCGACGACATTTCCGCACCGCGCCGCCTGCAGAGACAGTGGGAGTTCTGCACGGCCCATACAGAGCTAAGCGCCATAGGCAGCTTTGTGCGCATTTTTCCCCGCCAGGGACGCTCTTTAGGGGTCAGACGCTACGAGCGCTGGCTCAACCGCTACTGGCAGAGCGAAGACCTGGCCCGCGATATTTTTGTCGAAAGCCCTTTGGTGCATCCCTCTGTGCTGATGCGCCGCAGCGATATCATCGAAGCCGGCGGGTACCGAGACACCCCCTGGCCCGAGGATTACGATCTGTGGATGCGCCTCTGGATACGGGGCCGCCAATTCGCCAAAGTCCCGGAGGTACTCTTTTTCTGGCGCGACACTCCGCAGCGTCTGACCCGCACCGATGCGCGCTGCCGCCATTCCTGCCTGCGCAATTTAAAGCTGCATTACCTAATGCGCCGCTATTTTCCGCAGTGCCAGCCCGACAGCGGCAACCCTCCCGGCCGCCCGGTTTTGGTATGGGGAGCGGGCAGCAACGGCAAAGACCTGGTTAAGGATCTGCGCCGCCTCGGGCTGCAGGTCTCTGGCTTCGTAGACAGCTGCCCGGCGCGCTGCGGGCAGACCATCCTGGGTCTGCCGGTACAGCACGACAGCCAGGCGCGCCTGGAGCGCGGGGAATTCGTGATCATGGCCGTGAGCAACCCCTATTTCCGCGCCGATATACGCCGCCGGCTGAATGATTTGGGCGCAAGGGAGGGCACTGACTATGTCTGCCTGGCGAATATCGCCAAATGATTATTCAGCAATGCCATTTAGTTAAGGCTTCGCGAACATACAAGCGCAGCACCAGCTTCCGCGCCGGCACTGCTTGCTTCGCTCAGATGCGCCTTGCGCGGAGCTGGTTACGCGCTATAATCCTCAAACATCAGCAGCTAACAATGCCATGAATCTTAAGCTAGTGGTTTGCAGAAACGCAGGATAAATCATTCTAAAGAAGAATTTATCTTTTTAGCATTTCATAGGTGCCCATCATTAGCAATATTGAAATGTACGCTGTTGCTTAAATTCTGATAGGATTAAGCTTTATCAGGATTATGCTCTGCTAGGAGGAGTTATGTTTTTGTTTTTCGGCTTATTCAAGAAATCGAAAGGTGCCGCGCTTAAACTGAAACAGAGCCAAGAAGTGGAAGTTGAACTGTACAACGAAGACAAGGGCTATGAATCCCATTTCACCAGAGTCTTGGATGTGCAAAGCAAAAAGGTGATCATCAAATCACCGGGCACAGACCGCCGTCCCATCCGCATGATTCCCGGTCAGCAGCTGCACATCACCACAGTAGAGGATAACAGCATCCACACCTTCGACAGCGTTGTCGTCGATGCTGGCGACCGCGAGTTCGACATCGCCCCCCCCTCCAACGTTACCACCGAGCCAGTTCCCTCCTTCGACGATGAGCATCAGCTTGAAGTGGCGATAAAGGTCGAGTTCCGCGCCATGCAATCCGCCCACAACCAAATGGCCAACACCTATTCCGTAGCTTCCAATGGTCTAATGCTTACCACCAATCTGCGCCTGCCCTCCGGAACTCAGCTGCATCTCGAGGTCGACATTCCCAACGCTCCAGATTTCTCCATTAAGGGAAGAGTCGGAAGAAGCACCGAGCATCCTACGCTCAAAAACAAATACATCTGCGAAGTAGAATACGACAGCGTCAGCGAAGCCGAAAGCGAAGCTATCATCCGTTACGCTATTTACGCCAAGAAACGTGCCGAACGCATCGCCCAGCGCGAAGCCAGCGGCCTATAACAGCTATATATTATCTACTATAACTATCACTACTGTTCTTTGCGGGGCCGGGCCAGATTTGGTTCCGGCCCTTTCTAAAATTTGATACCCTGAGGATTACAATAACGTGTGTGGAATTGCCGGTATAGTTTACAGTTCTGAATGCACCGACAGCTTTGATTGGTCACAGCTTTTTTCCAGCACTGAAAGACTTCAAAGCTGGCCTCCTAACCCTCTTCAGCCACCCAACACTGAGATAGAAAGCATCGAAAACGCCATTATCGGACTGCGCGAGTACGGGCCAAGTGCCGCTCTGTGGAACGATACCGCCAAACGGCAGGCTCTAGCCGAGGCAGCCGATATACTCAGTAAATTCGAGAGCAAAACCCAGCAGATGGCCACGGCCGCCAGCCCTCCGCTCAGCACCATGCTCATAGAATCGTGGAACGCGCTCTGGGTGCGCGTGCGCGACATTCGCTGGACCATAGAAAACGAGGTGCTGGCCAGCCTGGAGCGCGTTAAAGCGCTTCTGCCCGAGAGCCTGCAAAGCCAGCCCAATCTGAACGCCTGGAAGATCACCACGGTCCTCGACAATATAGGCCGTTTAGAGGTGAGAGGACGCGACAGCCTGGGCATCAGCATCGCTATCTCCTATCCCAGCCGCGAAATCTGCGCCGAGGCCGAAGCGGCTCTGGAGCGGACTGCCCCGCAGGAATGGCGGGAGCGCATTTCCTGGCGCGATCTGCGCAGCCATACCATCCGGCGCGGCATAGAAACCGATCAGCCTACTCTGCTGTTCGTGTACAAAACCGCCAAAGAGATCGGCGCTTTAGGCGACAACGTATGCGAGCTTTGCCGCCAGATCCGCGAAGACCGTCTGCTCTGGCAGGCTCTGAGCGATCCGCAGGCCAAAACCAGCGTATGGTCGCATACGCGCTGGGCCTCAAACGGCATTATCAGCGAAGCCAACTGCCATCCCGTCGATGAGCTAAGCGCTCTTACCGCCACAGAGCAGGCCGACGGTTACTGGATCGCGGCTGCCGCCAACGGCGATGTTGACAACGTGCGCGAGCTGGCCCAGCTTCTGCAGCGCCAGACTGGTCAGACCATCGCCAAAAACATAACCTGCGATACCAAGATCATCCCCATGCTGGTAAACTGGCACTATCAGCAAAGCGGAGACCTGCTGCAGGCGTTCAGCCAGACCGTAAGCGAATGCGAAGGATCGGCGGCCGTTGTAATGCAGAGCAGCCTGGATCCCGAGCATCTGTACCTGTCGCTTAAAGGCAGCGGTCAGTCGCTGTTCATCGGCCTCTGCACTCACGGCTACACATTTGCCTCAGAGCTGTACGGAATCGTCGAGCAGACCTCCAGCTTTATCCGCCTGGAAGGCACCAAGGAGGCTGTCGCGGGACGCCCTGAAACCGCTGGGCA
>JAFSXO010000163.1 GCA_017444045.1 bacterium
CCGACGCTGCAGCCGCTGACCAAAACCGAAGTCAAGGCTCTGCCCGTAAACGGCGCCCCGCTCATCGCCGAAGCCAAAGGGCGCAGCACCCAATACACCATTCCGCTCAATCATCTTTACGACGGCGACCATACCCTGTCAATCGTCAGCGTCAACGGCGTAGGCACGCCTCATAAGCGCGTTATGAAATTCAAAGTCAACAGCACCGATAAATTCGGCGAGGCTATGCTGTATCTGGGAGCTATCGGCGACGATGTGGAAGAGCTGCAGAGACGCCTGGCCGCGCGCGGCTATCTGGAAGACAAATACACACCCGGCCTTTACGACGAAGCCACCAAAAACGCGGTCATCGCCCTGCAAAAGCATATCGGCGTAGATCAGGACGGTGTCTGCGGGCCTATGGTTTACGGCGCCATCGACAAGCGCATTTACGTCAACCTGTCCCAGTTCGAGGCTAAGCTGGTTACCGAGGACGAGCAGGTGCACACCTATTCCATCTGCACCGGCGTTAAGGAACATCCTACGCCCACAGGCTGGTTCTATATCGCCGATATGGCCAAGGATCCCACCTGGCTCCCGCCCAACTCTGAATGGGCTAAAGACGCCAAGGTCATTGAGCCCGGCCCCGATAATCCCCTGGGGACGCGCTGGATAGGCTTAGACAACGGCGCCATCGGCTTCCACGGAACTCCCTATCCCGACAGCGTGGGCACGCGGGCCTCGCACGGATGTATGCGCATGCGCCTGGCCGATATCGAAGATCTCTACGATCGCGTTACCGTAGGTACTCAGGTGCGCATTTTCGCTGGAGACGAAGACGATGCCACCCTGCGCCACTACTGGCATTAGTTGTTTCCAAATGTCATTTAGTTAGTATTTAGCGAACATATTCGCGCTGCACCAGCTTCCGCTCCGGCACTGCTTCGCTCAGATGTGCCTTGCGCGGAACTGGGTACGCGCTATAACCAGCTAACAACAGGCATGAATCTTACGTATATGAGCTTAACTAAACGACATTTATTATTTTCTAGCGAGTACTGGCTGTGGCTTAAATAAAACTAAAGCAGGTAATACAGCGCGGCGGCCAAGGCTGGCGGCCAGCATATACGCACCAGCTCATCGTATTCGGGGTGCAGGCGCACGGGCACGCGCCCGTCCCTGCAGACAACCCAGCCGCCCCCAGGACGCCAGACCAGCTGCCCCGGACGGCCCTTCACAGGCCCGCGCTCTCCCGGGAGAAACTCGCGGGAAAAGCCGGGGAACGGCGGAAAGGCCTCATACCAAGTAGAGGCGCCCCGCAAAAAGGCCCCCACCCGTTCGCAGTCCCAGCTGTCCCAGTCGATAAGATTCTCATGGGGCCGCAAAAACCGCGCCCGCCGCGTGCCCTCCTTCGAGGGCTGAGGCTGAGGATCAGCCGTACCCAGGGCAATGCTGTCCACAGCCCTAACCAGCATATCGGCAGCTTGTGGCAGCACCATATCGGCTAGCTCGCCGGCGCTGGCGTTATCAGGAATCTCAAAATCCTCCTGCAGCAGAATCGGCCCACTGTCCTCGCCGTCGTCAAGCTGATGCACGGTTATCCCGCCCTGCTTTACGCCGTCATAGAACATCCACAGCCAGGGCATTGGCCCGCGGTAATGCGGCAGCTTAGAAAGATGCAGATTTATCGTGCCGTACTTGGGGATCTCGTAAATGGTGGGCGGCAGAATAACCGCAAAATTGCTCAGACAGAATATGTCCGGCTTTAGGTATTCCAAAAACTGCACCAGCTCCACATTATAGGTACTGCCCACGGACAGATAAGGACATTTATAATAATCGGCAAAACGGTGCAAATTGCCCGCCCCAGGATTGCCGCGCAGATAATTCCAAAACAGACCGCGGCTTTGGCGGCGGGGAGCGCTGTGAACTATGCCGACCAGACTGTGCCGCGCGGCCAAATAGCGCAAGGGTACAGTCGAAAAGCGCCCATCCATACCGCCGAACACCACGCGAAGCTTAGGGCAGGTAGTTTCCGCCTGGCGGCTAACATCATCTGACATGGCTATATCTCTCTTCCTGGGGTCTAGGCCAGCCTCAGCAGCGCTAGCATTTACGGCCCTTCTTTTTGTATCTGCCTGTTCCTGCCCAGAATGCGACCGACCCGAAGCCTTAGCCGATTTTCCCATCGCCGCCAACCGCCAGTACAGCCCCGCCCCTGCCTGCAAAAATGCCGAACAGTTTATACGCGCCCTCTGGGAGAAAGACGCTTCTTACTTTTTTGATAACTGCCTGTGCGAGGCGCGCCGCTGCGAGGGCACTGCCGATTTGCTGCGCTACGAGCTGTACGAAAACGCCATCATTCCCGCCGGGCCGATACAGTCTGTCCAGCCGATCAGCTTCAGCAAATACCAGCAGCTTAGCGAAGCAGTAGCTCTGACCATAGACAGCGGCGACTCCAGGACAGCCAAAGCCGAACACTTCCGCTCCTCAGTCTACAGCAGCTGGCAGGTAAATGCCGCCAATTTTCCGCTCTGGATCTGCCTCGCCATCACTGAGGAAGACGGCGCCCCGAAGATCATGTTTATCGAAATAAAAACCGAGCACCTGGGACGCCCTTTGCCTGAAGAGCCGCCTGAAGCCAAGCAGCAGTGCGACAGGCTGCTCAGACTGTGCCAGAATAAAGACTTTGAGGCTATCGCCTCCATAATACAGGCCGATATAAACTGCCACTATCTGGCTCAGGACGAGCTTATGCAGCAGATTGCCGAGCTAGCCGAGACCCTAGCTAAATACGACCGACAGACTCTGCGCTATCTAGGCGGCGAATACTGGTATGAAGGAGTGCAGCGCCTAAACACATACCACTGGCAGCTGAGCAACGATAAAACCGATTTGCGCTTTAAGCTCAGCTATAACAGCCAGGGACAGCTAGTCTATTTAGATTTTGAGCAATAGCATAATTAAATGCTATTGCTCAAAATCTAGGTCATTTAGCTAGAACAGCGCAATGTCATTCAGTTATTATTATGAGAGCATATTTGCGCTGCACTAGCTTCACGCTTAAGTGTGCCAAAGTAAGCTTGCATAAAGAAAACTGCCGCTTACTAAATGCTTAGCGCAGCACCAGCCCCTGCTCACTGCTGTACATAGGATAGCCCTGGGGAGCGCCGCCTAACCCCTCGTGGAGATTGCCGTGACAGGAGACGGTAAAAACATCTCCGTTAGCCTTATACTCCAGCTCATAGCCGTTGCTCTCCTGCCCAGACGCCAAGGGGCAGACCGGCAGATCGTCAAAATAAAACGGCATTAACGCATCTAAGCTGCCGGGATAGGCGTGATAGTTATCTCCGTATACTTCAGCGGCGGCCCCAATATAGCGCAGGTTCTGAGCGCAGACTTCAACGAGACGGGCCCGCTGCCAGGCATTGTAGGCGAAAAAAGCAACCACAGCGCTAACTGTCAGCAGCAGAACGGCCTTACCCAGCGCCGCCATCTGGCGGCGGCTGTTCCAGCCCCAAACCAGCGCCGCGATACCGGCAATTCCAGCAGCCAGCGTCAGCCCCATTGTAACGTAAACCATGGTTACTCCTTCTCGCAGTGGATGCCCTTGCTGTCGGCCAATGCTCTGGCCTTCGCTATAAGATCCTTAGAAGCAATGCTGTCGCTGCATTTAACCAGCGTGACACCCAAAGCGGGCACCATAAAATAGCCGCCGGCATCTAAGTTGGGAGAGGTTAAATTAAGGCGGTCCGCCAGGCTCATCGCCGCATTCTTATCGGTTCCCGTCATAAAGACCGCAAAATCATCCTCGCCAATGAGTCCGGGGATGTCCAAGTCCTCGCGCAAGAAGGCGCGCATCAGAGAGGACAGCTCGCGGCGCAGCTTCATATAGTTGCTGCGGCCGGTGGAGCGGATATCCTCCAGGTTGGCGATGCGCAAATAGACCAGCGCGCATTCCTCGCCCGCCTCCTTCGCCTGCTCCAGCTCAAAGCTGATAAGCTCTTCAAAGACATCCTGCGAACAGCATTGCGTTTCTATCTCAACGCCGTCCTCATCAAACTTCAGCTCAAGACTGTAGCTGGTGCTGCTGGCATCCTCATTAGCTTTGGACGGCGTAGCGCTCGCGGCAGCAGCAGGCGTTGCCTTGCTCTCTTCTGCCTCGTCTTCGCGATCCTCAGGGCGGGGAGCCATAGAAAGCGCAGCCTTAGGCTTGGGCACAGGTGCGGAGCTGCCAGCTACGCCATTCTGCAACGGCGCCGCAGCGGGCTTCGGCTTCGGCACATCCATGGGCTTTACCATGCCCAGACTGACAATCTTGCCGGTATCCTTAATAGTCTGACGGCTGGCATTGCTGCTTTCGGGGAGATCTCCCAAATCGGCATTGCTGGTAATTTTAGCCTTGCCAAACGGCTGATAGGTGCTCTGACTTCCGCTGGCAGGCGCATGGCGCACGCGTCTGATAATAAGCTCTTCCTGCGGCTGGCTTTCTTCGCCTTCGGGAGCGTTGGTGTCGGTTTTGGTCACGCGCTTAATAGCGTTGCCGTCGGCATAAATCAGCTCGCGGAAGGTTCTGTAAACCATGGAGCGCAGCATTGACGGATCATCGCCGTCGTCGGGCGCTACACAGTAGGCCACACAGCCAGTGGTGCGCCCATCGGTTCCGGGCAGGCCGCCCTTTTCCAGACTCGACTTAAGATCCTTGGCCAGCTTTTCAGCAGCTTTGGCATCGCGCTCGGGGGCGATCAGGGCAAAGACACCATTGTCTAGGTGGCACAGGGTAACATTCATCTCACCGCTTATGCCCTTCATTATCATCTGCCCCACGCTATAAAGCATATCGGCCCGCTCATCGTCGGAGAGCTTATCGAGCAGCGGCGGTACCTGATCCACGCGCATCATAAACAGGCTCATGGGAATGTGCGCGGTGCGGCAGCCGCGGTAAATATTGGCCAGAGATTCCTCGTAATACTCACGATTCCACATACCGGTGGTGCTGTCGACGACCCGCCGATTGCGCTGGATAACGCGCTCCAGAAGGACTGAGACCTTTTCGGAAAGCTTCTGTACCTCCTCGGCGTGCTCGCTAAAGCGCTGGCGCACCTTTTCCTGACGGGCACTGCGGCTGCTTCCCAGCAGAACCAGCGCCAGCAGCTGCTTATCGCGCACCACGGGAACGCCCACATCGATGCGCACTTCGGCCAGCTCTTTGATCAGGAAGGAAAACGCTTTCTGAAAATTAACATCGTCCAGCTCAGCCTCATACAGGAAAGGCGCTGTGCCGCGTCCTTCAAGCCAGTCAGCCAGATTATTGCGGTCCACGCTAAGCTGAGCAACCCCCGAGGTTTCGCCGACCAGATGCGACATCTGCAAAATATAATGGCGCCCGTCGACGCTTACGCTCCAGCACAGGCCGCGCGGCAGATCGAACTTCATGCGGCAGAACTGCAGCAAATAACGGCATACGGAATCCTCGGTGGCTGCTTCGGCATCGAATATCGGCTCTTCATTCTTTTCCATATTCTGCACATGGCGATAAGCAAGCAGAGCCAATACGACGATAAGCGTAGGAATGCCAATGAGCGCCGCCATAAACCAGTTATGGGTGCGCTCTCCCCTAGAAGCCGCCTCTAGCCCTTCAGCACATTCGCTCATCAGCGGATGATCGGCCGGCAGCTTATTCATAGCCTCTTTGTATATGGCGATAGCCTCGCTGTAGCGCCGATTGCGGGAAGCGATGCGCGCCTTGGTGATCTGCGCCCGCACATCGCCCGGCTTTAGATCCAAAGCCGCGTTATTCCACAGCTCGGCATCGGCCAAAGAGCCGCGCTCTAGGTAAATACTGGCCAGCATATTGCAGGCTTCCAGATCCTGCTGATTCATATTTGCCAGATCAAGCCAGTTTTCTATGGCCAGCTCCCAGTCCAGAGCGTTGGCAGCCGAGCGCGCCAAGCTGCGCTTATAGCCGACATTGCCGGGAGCCATTTTGACCACCGTTTTCCAGTTGTTAGCTGCGTTCTCGTAGCTGTTCAGCGCATCGTAGCACTTAGCCCGGGCAACATAAACATCTATCCAGCTAGGATCAGCTTTAAGAGCATCCTGGAGCACCAGCTCCGCGTCGACATTCTTCCCCTTGGAGCGCAGAAGGTTGGCACGCTGCAGCAGCTTGGCAGCCTGCTGGCGCTTGGCGGTATTCACTCCCCCGCCCGCAGCGGCCTTCTTAGCTGGTGCATCGGCGCAGACGGGCAGAGCCAGAGAAAACAGCCCAGCCAGAAGCAGAATACCCAACAGCGCCAGGGCACGGCCTCTCCGATATAAGCTCAGCCGCGAACACCTAGATAAGGCTAACAATATATGCATCAGCAAACCACCTGCACGGAATAATGCGATCAGCCCAGACCGCCGCATAACTTAAATAAATTCCATAAACAGCGGAAAATATCCTACACACGCCAGCCTGCCCGGGCTAAGCCATGCAGCCTTATTCGCTCCACATAGCTGCCTCGCTGACCTCGTCGCGATCCAAGCACTCAATGGCTTCCTGGCAGCGCGACACAACCGCCTCAGACATACCGGGAGCGTGCACAAACTGCTGCAAAACGTCCAGTGTGCGCCGCAGCAGACGCATCATATCTCCCTCCTCCCAGCCCAAATAGTCGCGCAGCTCTTCCCAGTTGGCCCCGCGGCACCAGTATTCCACCAAACCGGCATAGGTCGAGTTGACCCAAACCGGCACCGAAACGCTGTACCTCTTCTGCAGCTCTTCAACCTTATCGGCAATGCTGCAGATGGCCTCGATCACGTCGTCGGCATTGCGGCAAGGGCGCATGGGGAATTCCGGCATGGAACGGGAATCGCCCAGCACCAAAGCCGAAATGACCCCGGGAACCTCGACAGGTTCAAGCTCTTCCAGCACCCCCGAAAGGGCTACCTCATTGAGGAAAAGAACGTTTGTGGCCCGCAGGCTGGACGCCATCAGGCCGTCGCTCATAACCCTGTGCGATTCATCCAAATAGCCTACGCGCTGCAGGACGCTTACTAAGTTCTTAAACTGCTCCCAATAGGAGGTCTGCGCCATCTTTAGCTGGTTTTGCAGATCTTTGCGCCTTATCACCAGCTTCTGGCGCTCGCGCTGCCATTCCTGACAGTCTGCGCGCCGCTCGCATTTGGTGCAGGGATAACCGGCCAGCTCCGCCTTTGCCGCGCGCAGCTCATCACTGGCCGCCTCGGCAGCCTCTTTGTATCCGGGCAAAGCGTTATCTCTTAATGCTGTGTGACAGGTATGGGCCTTCTGCCCTATATTTGATACCTTTTTGCTGAGCGCCTTCCAATGAGCCACATCGCCCTGCTTCCCTTCAGGACAGGCGCCGCCAGCATCGCGCTCGGCTAGCTGAGCGTCTATCTCGCCTATCATATCCGTCCAGGACTGCTGGCAGGTATCGGCCACGAACTGCCCAAACGAACGCTCGATCAGCTCCTTGGCCTCGTCCATAGTATGGCGCTGCAGCAGATTGAGCACCATGCCGTAACAGGGGGTGAAATGGCTCACCAGCGGATCCGCAGGAGCTGCCGCCAGCTCGGCGGCCTGCTCAACAGGCTCATTGGGATGGCAGACCACCACGACATTGCCCCGCTTATCCATGCCGCGCCGTCCGGCACGCCCCGACATCTGCAGGAACTCGCTGGCCGTCATGGGCCGAAGCCCCTCATCGGAGAACTTGGCTATAGCGGAGATAACCGTAGAGCGGGCGGGCATATTAATGCCAGCAGCCAGGGTTTCAGTAGCGTAAACCACCTTAATCAGGCCCTGCTGGAACAGATTCTCCACCAGCATCTTCCACATGGGCAGCAGACCGGCGTGATGTGCCGCGACACCCTGGCGCAGATATCTGAGATGAGGATTATCGCGCAGGGAAGGATGCTCGTCTAAAGCCTGATCGATGGCCTGGTTCAGGCGCTCCTTTTCCTCCAGCGTAAGTGTCACAGACTTGTCGGAGGACTGCACGGCCTCATCGCAGCGCTTGCGCGAGAACAGAAAGAAAATGGCCGGCAGCATTTTTTCGCGCTCCATGGCCCGGACAATTCTTTCGGGGTAATACATAGCCCGTTTGGCCTCGCGCCTCTGCATTCTCTCCTCACGCGACAGCTTTTCCTCGCGCCTGCTCTTGGCATTTTCCACGATGCTGCGCAGCTGCGGGTTTAGCTTGCGCTTGCGGTTGAGCAGACTGTAAAGCACTCCGTCATAGTAATAGAAAAAATCCAAAGGGACAGAACGGTGCTCAGAGCGCACCAAATGTGTTGGGCCGTGCACCTTTTCAAACCACTGCGTCAGTTCCTCGGAATTAGCCACCGTAGCCGACAGCGCCACCAGCTGCATCGTCTTGGGCGAATAAATGACCAGCTCTTCCCAGACCGTGCCGCGGTCGGGGTCGTTCATATAATGGCATTCATCGATAATGACCGAGGCCACATTATCCAAATTGGTGCGCACATCGCCCAAAATGGTGCCGTACAGCATATTGCGGTACACCTCTGTAGTCATAACTACAACAGCGGCCTCGCGGTTTACCGAAATATCGCCGGTAAGAAG
>JAFSXO010000164.1 GCA_017444045.1 bacterium
GCCGGAGCCTTTTTAACGCCCGCGGTTCCGAGGTTATTGGGCCTGACTCCAAGCCGATTATTTCCATTGAATATCCCGAAGCCAATCTGCATCCTTTAATGCTGGCCTCGCTTTGGAATCTGATCAACAGAATTCCCACGCAGATGCTGGTGACCACTTACTGCGTGGAGCTGCTTTCGGCCATTCCCTTCCGCAGTCTACGGCGCTTGGTGCGATCCTACGACGGTGTCATGCAGGCATTTCAGGTGCCGGTTGAGCGGGTTAATATGGACGATATGCGCCGCATCGCTTACCATCTGCGGGTGCGCCGCGGTACGGCTCTGTTTATGCGCGTGTGGCTTCTAGTGGAAGGAGAAACCGAGTACTGGCTGCTGCCGGAAATCGCCAGAGCTATGGGGTTTGATCTTTGGCAGGAGGGCGTGGAATTCATCGAGTTTGCCCAGTGCGGGCTGGAGCCGCTGGTGCGCTTGGCCAACTATTTGGGCATAAGCTGGTTCCTTCTCTGCGACGGCGACAAGGCCGGCCAGAAATACGCGGAGAAGGCTGAGCGCTTCGCCAAGAGCAGCGATGGCCTGGGCCATGTGGTGCGCCTGTCTTCGGTGGATATTGAGCATAGCTTCTGGGATAACGGCTATGCCGAGGTCTTTATCGAAGCTTCGGGCATTGCCAAGGAAACCGTGGCGCAGTCTCCGCAGCATCAGCTGGCCATTAATGCCAAGAAGAAGAGCATGGCCAAGGTACGGGCCAAGGCGCTGGAAAAATCCCGCGAGGTCATTAAGCGGGCGGTTAAGCGCGTGTCTAAGCCCGGGCTCGCCCTGCTTTTGGGGAAAGCGGCTGTGGAAAGCGGGATGGGAATTCCCAGCGATATTGAAAATCTGATTTTCAACGCGGTGAGCACAGCCCGCCAAACCGGCGACAGCGACGGAGGCCTGCTGGAAAACTGCAAGCCTGATCTGTCTAAATTTAGCTGCAGCCAGGGTGATGCCGAAGAGGAAGAGCATCTGGATGACTTTATAGTGATTGATTCTCAGCCGTTTTCCGATACACCCATCGATACGTGGGGATTTGACCCTGAAAAGAATGCTGAGAATAGTGACTGCAAGGGCGTAGAATTCAATGATCCGATGCAAATTGTCAGCGATGAGGCCGGCGTTTACGAGGAGTCTTACGAGGAGTCTAAAGATCGCGTTTTGTCCCCAGAGGATGAAGCTGGCGATGCCGCTGATACAGCTGATACAGCTGATGCTGACGAGGCTGACGAGGCTGAAATTGCGCAGTATGAGGCAGACGATGCGCCGTCGGAAGCGCTTGGCGACAGCTAATCGTGGTGTATGTCTATTTTGTGTGGCAGAGTAACGGTCGCGCTGGCGACAGAGGGAGCCAAAGCTGGTGGATAAGCGTCTGAAGGTATTGCTTGTTAAGTATCACGATACGAATATACGCCCGATACCTGACAAGGCTGAGCGCACGATACAGGTTCTGCCCTCTCTGGGAATACTGTACCTGGCGGCCCTGCTGCGCCAGGATGGGCACGATGTCGAGATCCTTGACGCCAATGCCGAGAATCTGCCCTTGGATGTTTTTGCGCAGAGAGTAAAAGACAGCAAGGCGCAGGTCGTTGGCTTTACCACCATGACTGCGGGATGGCCCTCTACGGTAGAGGGCGCCGGCATTGTGCGGCGCGTTCTGCCCGATGCTGTTATAGTTGTCGGCGGGCCGCATCTGTCTGTGCATCCCGAGCTGTGCCTTACCTTTGACGTGTTTGACGCCGGCGTGATCGGCAGCGGCGAGGAGACCATGTCGGAGCTGGTCTCCAAAATCGCGGGCGGCGAGGACTGGACGCAGGTTCCGGGTACGGTGGTGCGCAAGAGCGGAACGGTGATCGTCAATCCGGAGCGCCGCGTCCTGCGCAATATTGATGATTATCCCTTCCCGGCGATAGACCTGATTAAGCGCGAATGCTATCAGGCTATAACCGTAGAAGCTCCCTTCTTTACGATGGTTACCAGCCGCGGCTGTCCGTTCTCGTGCCGCTTCTGTAGCCAGGTTTATGGCGGGCGGGAGGTTACCCGTTTCCGTTCTCCCGAAAATGTCGTTGATGAGATCGAGATTTATTACCGCCGTTATGGCGCCAAAGAGATAGTCTTTTTTGATGAGACCTTCACGCTGCGCAAGGACCGGGTCATGAAGGTCTGCCAGCTGCTTAAGGAGCGCGATATCAGAGTGTCGTTCGATATGCGCACCCGCGTGGATTCTATCGACGAGGAGATGTTTGCCGCTCTGCGCGAGGTGGGGGCGCGGCGCGTGCATCTGGGCGTGGAGTCGGGCACGATGGAGATCATTAAGCGCATGGGCAAGGGCATAACCCTGGATCAGGTGCGCAAGGCTGTAGATACGGCCAAAAAGTATGGCTATGAGACTCGCGGCTATTTTATGATCGGCTATCTGGGGGAGAATCCCGAGACCTACCGCGAGACCGTGCGCGTGGCCAAGAGCCTGGATCTGGACTGGGCTTCGTTTTCGATCACCACGCCGCTTCCGGCTACGCAGCTGTATAACGAGGCCCGCGATCTGGGCTTGATCTCGGCGGACTATTGGGAGAAGTATACGCTTCTGCAGCAGGAGCGCTTGGAGTTCCCGGTCATCGAGACGGAGTACTGGGACGAGGCCGAGCTGCACCGCATGCTCAGCCGGGCTTACAGAGAGTTTTATGTGCGGCCTAAGTTCATCTGGAACCGCCTGAAGGGCATAAGGAACTGGCACAATATTGTGGAGCTGCTGCGCGGAGTGCAGGTGCTGCTTAATATTTAGCGTTTGCCGGAAGTCCCTCTCCAGAAGCGTCCGCATGTGTTCAAGCGCGCAACCAGTTCCGCGCAAGGCACCTCTGAGCGCAGCGAAGCAATGCCGGCGCGGAAGCTGGTGAAGCGCGAACGTCTGCGCTCACGTATCAGCAAAAGCGTTGCGTTAATGAAAGGCGATTAAATAATGTCAAGGGCGGTTTCCGCCCTTGACATTATTTAATCAAAGTGCTATTATCTTCTGGCGTTCGGAACGAGGTTCTGAGCGCCCGCCTTTTAGAAAGGCGTTTTGACAACAGCAGAGCGATTTTATTTACTTAAGAGCTTGTGTAAGTGCCCCTGGATGCCATCTACA
>JAFSXO010000165.1 GCA_017444045.1 bacterium
GTAATGGCATATACGATTGTCTCGTCATCCAGCTCGTAACCGTCACCTACAAGAGGCAGAGTTTCACCCTCGCCGTCAACCTTCTCAATCTCATGCTTGCAGATAGGAGAAACATCGCAGAAAACGACGTGCTCGCCATCGGTGAAGACTCCGTCAATACGAGCCTGCCATCTTTCGCCGCGAGGTACAGTAACCTGCTCTGGCAAATACTGAGCATCTCGATCGTAAAGAGCCACGAGCTTGGCATCAAAGGTGGAGACCGTAATCAGAGCGAGATGATCCTCAACGGTACCATCTTCCTTGGGCTGATGATAAGTAACCGTTACTACGGCATCGCCGATCGATACAGGGCGGATCAACAGCCAACTATCTTCCATGACAGTGGTAACGAATTCTGCTGTAATTACTTTTTCGTCAGAAACCTCGATATCGATGTGCTCAGCAGCACTTTCATCGTTGGTTTCAACCCTAACCTGAAATGCTGCCGGAGCTAAATCGTAGTCAGATGCATACTTAGGCAGCACGTGCTCAGAGTCATCTAAGCACATGGGGATCATATAAGTGTTAACGTCAACTGGATCTATATTTATGCCACCGATATGCACAATAGCGCCATCATCGCCCAGCACAAATACATTGGCAACGGCCTGAACATTGCCATAAGTAGCCAATACATCTACCTGCCCGGGCAGAAGGCCTCTAAACGCTCCTCCGCCGCGGTTTTCCAAAACTATGCTGTCTTCTGCGAACGACCAGACGATCTCGTTGGTAACGTTCTGCTCAAAGGTAGCGCCATTTGCCGAGAAAGTACCGACAACATCAAAGTTGACAAACTCGTCCTGGTTGATGGTAGCAGTTCCAGGAGTTATAGTCAGGCTTTTCAAAAAGGTCTGAGAATCGACATCCTGCCAAGCGGGATTGTTAATCAAATACTCTTCACCCTGCGCCAAAGCTACGGCCTGCACATACAGACCGACGATCTCTTTGTCGCTGTTAAGATAAGCCAAACGCACATTCTTGGTGGTGAGCGGAACTGATTTAGTTATAACTGTAGTCCGAGTGTACTCCGAAGGAGCAAACGTCGGCATTCCCTTCTCGTCGTAGCCACTAAGTATAATATTTTTAATATCGTTACCGAGAGAACGCTCATAAGAAAGCTCATGCTGGACAACAAGTCTGGCATAGCTAACTTCGGGCGTATCCTCGTCATCGCTGGAGCAGCCGCTAAGCGTCAGGCCTAAGGTAAACACCAACGCCAGCAAAAGCGCCGATACTGAAAGCTCGCGGACTTTCCCGGCAAATTGTTTCATAGCGAGGACTTCCTTTCCAAATTCTACAAAAAAATGCCATCCGAATTAAATATAGGTAATTCAGCAAAAGACAGGCTCATCCTGCCTTATTTCAGACTATTGCACTTCCCAGCGCAGCACCGTTATCTGGTTGCCGCTGCGCTCCACAATGGCTCGCAGGCAAACCGTGCCGGGAATGCTGCGCACTGTCGCCCGCACCTCAAAGACCCGGCTTTTTACGCACAGATAATTGCTCAGCCTATGGCGCAGATCTTCGTCAAAGCCCGCGATATTGCGCAGATCGTTTATGTCCTTAAACGCCGTAGTCCGGCGCTGGCTGTCGATCTCATTGACTACGGTCTCGGTCATTTTTTCGTCCAGACAGCGCAGAACCTCGGGAGGCGCGGTATTGACATTCACCTTCCCGCTGGAATAAACGCTCATCCATTCTTCCCAGGGCGAGGAAGCTTCGCGGCCTAAGGTCTGAGCCTCTGGCACGCTGCTGTTAAAGCTGTTGCCGCCGAATTCTGTTTTGCCCTTGCCGTCGCTGGCCTGGTTAGGCGATGACGCGCTATCCTCGCCTCCAGAAGACGTGCCGCCAGAAGACGTGCCACCCGAGCCGCTGCCACCGACAGCCAATCCAGTTTCGGCCCAGTCTAACGCCTGGCGCGGCGATTTATAGTGCGGCAGCTCGGACCAGGCCGGCAGAGCCAGAACCTCATAAATTGAATGGCAGGGACCGTCCTTAAACTTACGGCCATCTGCGTAATCGGTTTCTTCTGCGCCCTGGTCGCGCCGCGCACCGTCTGGATCGACCCAGTCGAGGAACTGATCCACAGCAGCATTGCCGGAGCTTACCCCTGCACTTTCCATAAAACGCTTCAGCGCCTGCTCTAAATACGCGCAGTCGTCGGTATGCTGCTGCATATAAGAAAGCGGAAATTTGCTTTCCTCGTCCACAATGCGCAGGCTTACCGGACGCCCCTCCCACTGCAGCGTTATTTCGCCTCTGGCCCAATAGTCCTGAAGGCTGTCGGTATCGCCGCTGTCATTCTGAAGCAGGGACAGGCCTATTTCCAAGGCAGAGCGCGCCATTAAATAGTTGTTTTCGCGGTTCGCCGTATAGTCCATTAAGCGCTGGGTTTCGATGCCTATTTCAGTCATGCGCGCCGAGAGAGTCAGGGCAAAAATTATGGTGCATATTACCATCATCAAAACCATAGACTTCTACCTCCTCTCGCGCACAAATAAACTATCCCAACGCATTACCAGCGTTCCGAGGGCATAGCCGGAGCTACCTGCGTAACGAACGGATCACCCTCGTCAGGGATAAGCGTAACGCGCACCCACTGAGGAGCCGAAACATCAGACCACTCCTGCTGCCACAGTTCTCCGTTGCTGGAATACTCAAGCCTCATGCCGACTATGCTCTCGTTGCACACCTTCCAGGGAGCATCGGCGAACTCGATGGTATCGTGCAGGCCCTCCGTATCTACCCAGGGGAACTGACGATAAGCCAGATGCTGCTTGCCGGTTTTATAGTCTGTCATAATGCAATAGCCGACCTCTGCCGTGCCCCTGGACTTAGGCAAAAACGTTGTATTAAACAGCAGTACGTCGCAGTCCGCGGTACTGCCCCGTTTCCCGTAGAGCTGATATTTCAGGGTCCCTGGAAAGCTATGGCTATTAGGACGCTCGGTGACGCTGTCGGTATAGTTTA
>JAFSXO010000166.1 GCA_017444045.1 bacterium
AGCAGAAGCAGCAGCAATAATGCTACTGACAGGCGCGGGAAACGCTGCACGGTAAGCCTAGCCATCATCGCCAAATGCCAGCGTCAGTCAGTCTCCAAACGGCGCATCTACGGTTTCGGTGCTATCGTCGGCAGACGGAGCTGACACAGGCGCGGCTTCGGTCTGCGGTGCGGCCTGGGGTGCAGCAGACGCCTCGGCAGGCGTTTCTGCAGGCGCTGCCGGAGCAGTCTGAGGCGCGGCAGAGTCCCCGGCCTTTTCAGAAGCGGCCGCATCCGCGCCGGCAGCATCAGCTGCGGCCCCGGCCGGAGCGGACGGTGTCAAGCGCTTTATAGCTTCCTGCGCTTCTTTGTAGTTTGGATCGCCCTCTAGGGCCTTTTTATAGGAGATCAAAGCCTCATCGGTGCGCCCTAGCTTTTCCAAGGCTTTAGCGCGCAGCAAATAGGCCTCGCTAAGATCCTTATTGTCGCCAATGGCCTGCAGCGCCAATTTTTCGGCCTTATCGGAGTGGCCATTGTTCCACATCTGCAGAGCGGCCGCCAGATGGGCGATATCCTTGCGCAGCGTCTGCTGGCGCACGCGATCCAGGTTCTTCATACCTTCTGCCTTGCTGCCGATCTCTAATTGCAAGGCGGCCAGGCTATACCGATACAGCGGATTCTCGGGATCGTAACGCAGGGCGTCCTTCAGACCCTGCATAGCGCGCACGCGATCGCCTTTGGTATACATTAAGCTCCCCAAATTGTAATGCGCTTTGGCCATATCGGGCTGAGCCACAGTAGCGTTGCGCCAGTCGCGCTCGGCCTGGCCCAAATCGTTTTTCATGTACGCCAGCAGGCCGGAGAAGTAATATGCTTCAGCCTTGCCACCCTTGATCTTGCCGAGGGCTACAATGATATCTTTGATTTTGTCATACTGTTTGGTGGCTAAATACACGTTAGCCAGCATACCCCAGCCGCCAATAAAATCCTTACAGATTTCGGTCAGGCGCTTTAACCGCTTTTCGGCATTCGCGTAGTCGCCCTTGCTGAGATGGCACACCCCAGCAAGATATAGCGCATCGGGATAATTGGGAGCTTTTTTGAGCACATCGGACAAAGCGGTCAGAGCGTCATCCCAGCGCTCATTGGAAGCCATAGTGCGCGCCCGTTTATAGCCCTGCTCGGCAGCGACATTATACTGCGCATCGGCAGGCCCTATACTTCCCCCCAGACAGCAGCACAGGGCGGCGGCGATCGCCCATTTACGCAAAAACAGTCTCATAAAAACCTCTTTTCCCTGCCAGATAATGGCGTTAGCCAGCTTTTGCAGCATTAACGCTTCAAAGCGCTCACCATGTCCTAAGTCCGCAGGGCAGACGTCAGACAGCTATAGTCTTATCGCTGTTTGCCACGAAGACAATGACCCGCAAATCATCGCGATAGGCGATAACCTCATTGCCTGTGTTCAAAGCCTCGCAGCCGTTCAGCTCCCGCTGAGTCTTTAGCGATTCTAGGCAATGGCTAAACCTCTCAGCTTCCATAATCAGACGCTCATCGTCGAGAAAGGAGTTGACTCCTTCCACAAGGTACGGGCCAAATTCTTCACGCATAACCTCGACTAGCATATCAATTTCACTGCAGGTTAGCGAGGATAAATCCCGCTCTATAACTACGCATTCAACCGCTGACGTTAAGCCCTCCCAAAACTCGGCAAACGTCATCGGACACTCAGACACACGCTCTAAAACGGCGCGATCGACATCGTATACGAAACCAGCCTCAGCTTCCAGAGCCTCCTGGCTTTTCTCGGCTTTTGCCTCTGCTGCGCTGGAACCGCTTCCATTATCGACCGCAGGCACCCCCTCAGCAGAATCGCCTTCAAAGCTGTTGCTGCTGCGCGAGCTATTCTGGCGGAAGCCCTTATCAGCACGATAAACCTTTACCAATCGCTTAGAATCATGGCTAAACAAATCAAAGGCTTCGTATGCCTGGCGCAGATCCTTTTTCAGCTCGCGAAACTGGAAGGTTTCCAGCCGTTTACGCAAATAGAACTCAAAAATGACCGTAGCATCGCCGTCAACCAGACGAACCGCCCCTATACCTGGATGAAGCACCAGCAATAAGGTCAGCATGCGCACAGTTTCGGGAGCGCGCTGCCAGCGCATTAAATAGAAATCTGGATTAGTTGGCATACTGATGGAATCGCGTCTCCCTAACGACGGTAACCTTTATCTGACCCGGGTACTGCAATTCTTCCTCGATGCGCGCGGCAATCTGATTTGCCAAACGGCTGGCCCGCAAATCGTCGACGATTTCCGGACGGACTACGATGCGGATCTCGCGCCCAGCCTGTACGGCAAAGGCCTGCTCAACGCCCTCAAAGGACGCCGCCACTTTTTCAAGCTTTTCGATGCGCTTTACATAGGTCTCGACATTCTCTCGGCGAGCACCTGGACGCGCGGCAGAAACGGCATCAGCGGCCTGCACCAGCATGGCCTCTACTGTGAGCATTTCCACATCCTCGTGATGAGCTTCGACACAGTGGACGACAGCGGGCAGCTCGCCATACTTTTCACAGAGACGCGCCCCGATAACAGCATGGGCTCCCTCAACCTCTGATGTCGTAGCTTTGCCTATATCGTGCAGCAGGCCAGCCCTTGCGCATACCTGAACGTCGGCTCCCAGCTCGGCAGCCATATGGGCGCACAGAAGCGAAACCTCCAGCGAGTGGCTCAGTACATTCTGACCATACGATGTACGGAAGCGCAGGCGGCCAAGCAGCTTGATCAGCTCGGGATGCAAGCCGGTAACACCAACGGCTACGGCAGCGCTGTTGCCGGCCTGAACAATGCTTTCCTCCAGCTCTCGGCGTGAGACCCCGACCATCTCTTCGATTTTGGTGGGATGGATGCGCCCGTCGGATACTAATTTTTCCAAGGCCATCCGTGCCACTTCGCGGCGGATAGGATCAAACCCGGACAGAATTACCGCTTCAGGCGTATCGTCAATAATAAGGTCAATCCCGGTCAGATTCTCAAGCATGCGAATATTGCGGCCTTCGCGCCCAATAATCCGCCCCTTCATCTCATCTGACGGCAGGTTCACTACAGAAATAGTAGATTCCATGACCTGCTCGGACGCCCAGCGCTGGATCGCCAGCGTGATAATACTGCGAGCCTTGCGGTCGGCTTCTTCCTTAGCCCGCTGCTCGGCCTCGCGCACACGGCGGGCCAGCACCAATTGGCAGTCGCGCTCAACCTGAGAAAATAGCTCGGCTCTAGCTTCGCTTGTTGTTAGCTGGGCATTGCGCTCCAACGCCTCGCGCAGCAAATCCTTGGACTGCGCGACTTCGGCCTGGCGAGCCTTTAGCGTGCTCTCAATGTCATCTAAGCGCTTTTCCTGAGCGATTAAACGCTGTTCCTGATTGGATATCCACTGTTCCCGTGTCGCTAGTTGCTGATCCTTACTCGTCAGCCCTTCTTCGCGCTGAGCAAGCCGTTTCTCATCAATCTGATGCTTAGTCCGGAGCTCTTCCCGCTCACGTTCCACATCCGACTTAAGCTTATCTATCTCGCTGCGAGCT
>JAFSXO010000167.1 GCA_017444045.1 bacterium
ATCCTTTAGGGGGAGTTATAATGAGGATCTATTGGCCATTGCTTAACTAAACGACATTTAGCTTTAAGCTATATAATGAAGGGCATCAACCACAAAGAGGGAATATTTATGCCGCCGACAAAAGGAATTGGCATTCCTGAGGGAATATGCCTAGATGGATTGGCTGAGCCAAGAGAAGGTGACCACAGCTGAAGGAATTTGCGGCTTACGCATATTGTATGAGCCAGAACGCCGACCAGCAGCGTAACACCAACACATATGAATAAACGAAAAACAATGCCATGACTCTTAATAGTTCTGGCATTGAGGCTATAACGCAGTCATTAAACGCTTGTAAATAAGGAGAGGATCGCATGAAAGGTTTTATGAACTTCGGCAGAACCGCCCTTTTGCTGGGCTTCTGCTTCTGCTGCACGGTAAATACCGCAGAGGCCAACGCTTCGCTGACTCCTATATCAGCATTAAAAGCCAAAGGCGTTTATTCGGATAGCATGCATATAGTTGGTACGTCCCCAGACAACCGTTATCTATGCGCCTACGGACGTGTGACCAAAGACAGCAAGCACAACGATTTCAGAAATCTTCTCTACATTTTCAATATCAACGCCGACAATTCCATCGGCAAAGTGAATATCTTCAATATCAAAGAGCTGCCCCGCATTGAGCAGCTGGCCTTCACCCCCGACAGCAAGTCCGTGGTTCTGGTAGGCAAAATGGGCGCCAAAGTCATCAGGCTCGACATTGAGAGCGGCAACGTGACCACAATTATGGAGCACACAAAAGGACAGCCCGGCTTCCGTGTTTTCCCCTTGGTGCTGATCAACAACAGCGGCGAGCTGCTGGTACAGGGTTATTTCTACGATGAAGACGGCTATTGCGGTCCCAACACCATATCTGTCTTAGATGCCAATAAAACAGGCGTCGAGGCTTTCAATCTGTTCAGAGAAGTTGACAGGATGCAGCAAGAAGCGCGCCGCGACTATTTAACCTTTGTTGAGTACTATCCCAGAAAAGATGTCGGCTTCATGGCGCTCAATAACGGCAAGAATATCTGGAATTGCTATAAATGGGAAGCCGATAAGAAGATCGAGCCCTTCGACAAGGCTGAAGAAGTGCTAGGCTTCTGGGGCGGCGATTCCCGCATCCTCTATTCGGTCAAACGCGCTCCCAATTCTTATGACCTCGTTGTCTACGACGCCCACACCAACGACAAGATCAAGCTGAGCGAAGGGCGCCGCACTCCTTACATGTATCTCTTCCTGTCCGCCGACGGAAAGACCGCGCTGTTTAACGATGCCGACGACAACACCGGCACTACTCAGCTTTACTACGCCCGCGAAGGCGAAGGCTGGGAGATTAAACCGCTGCAGGATCTCAATAAGAGAGTGCGCACCGGCACGCTGCGCATCGCTCTGGACGGCAGCAGAGCCATCCAGCACAGCACCCAGGGACTGCGCATCATAGACATTAAGTAAGTCTGTCTCGCGCCATATTAGCCGTCCGCTGCGCTTCCCGCAACGGACGGCTTTTTCTGTCTGCTCAACAGCTTTGGCAGCCGATGCATCGAGCAGACGCAGGACTTAGCTTTTTATTGTACAAAAAATATAGTTTGTTTAGGACAACTACCTAAACTTTCATTATCAGAAACACGCCAAATTGCCCATCGGCAGGCAACAACATGCGGAGAGTATCACACCGTGCGATTAGTCAAAACCATTTCCATATTGCTTATGCTTGGAGCTTTGGGCTGCAGTACCCCAGAAGGGCAGAATGCCGTCATGTATCTAAGCTCCGTTACCATACAGGAGCGCCGCATTGAAACAGACGCCAAATGTATTGACAAAATAATCGACAGCAGTGACAGCTCCACGCTCGATCGCCAAGCCCTTATAGACGCGATAAAAAAAGCTAAAAAGACCGCCAGCACCGGCAAAGAAGAGCTGGAGAAGCTGCACGTTCCCGAATCCACCAAGAAAATCCATGAGCTTTATAAACAGATATTTGCTCTAAACATCCAGCAAATCGACATTGCCGGGCAAATACTCAGCTCTGCTGATAGCGCAAAAAACGCCGAGATGCTAAAGCAGCTGGCTGACATAAAAAAACAGATTGAGACCTTAAGCCAGGAAATCCTCGACGAGAAACGCGCCCTTTCTGCTAGCTACCAAGAAGTACAGCTTCCAGAAGCTTCCCCGGCCGCAGCTCAGCCAAACACCCATCAAAGCAACTAGCAGCCTTTTATCATTTTATCTGATTATTGCGCTATTAACAAAGCTTCTACATAATTCGCCAGAGGACAGCCGTGCCCAGTTCCTTTAACTTCATTGCTCAGCTGATTCAAAACAGATACAAATACGGCGAACGTGCCGCCTATCGTTATTTTCACGACGGCCAGTGGCTTTCAGTATCGTGGCGCTTATTTATAGAGCACATAAAACAGTATGCTTCAGCATTGCTGAGCTATGGCATTGCCCCCGGCGACAAAGTAGCCCTATACGCTCCCAACTGTCCAGCCTGGAGCGAGATAGATTACGCCTGCATGGCCATAAAAGCGGTAAGCGTAGCCATTCACGCTACCGTTTCGAAACAGTCGCTGCATCAGATAATAGACGAGACTTCGCCGCGGCTGATTTTTGCCGGCAATGCGGAACTAGCCCGCAAGCTAGAAGGCCACGCGGAGCCTAGCAGCATTGTCATAATAAGCGGCAGCTGTCCCGGCTGTCATACACTCCAGCAGTTTCTCAGCACAGCACTGCGCCCAGACTGGGATCGAGAAGTGGCTTCCACCTCCCCCGACGACCTGTGGACCATCGTATACACCTCGGGAACCACGGGAAGAATGCGCGGAGCTATGCTTACTTACGGCAACATCGGACACCAAATTGAAGCTCACCGCCATGTTCTGCCCGACCTTGATGACAGCGATTCGTCATTTTGCCTGCTGCCGCTTAGCCACGTATTTGAGCGCGGCTGGTCTGCTATTCAATACGCGTGGGGCCTAACCCATCACTATTGCCCAATTTCCCCCGATATCATCAAGGCTATAAAAAGCGCCCAGCCCTCTATCGTTTGCGTAGTACCGAGAATATTGGAAAAGATCTACATATCTTTCAATGAGCATCTAGAGCATCTGCCAAGCTGGGCAAAATCTCTATTTAAACACTCGCTAGAAAGTGGCAAAAGATACGCTCAGTATCAGGCAGAAGGAAAAAGGATCGGCAGCATGATGCGCATGAGCCATGCCATGCTGGACAGAATAGTCTTTTCCAGAATACGTTCGCTCTTCGGCGGCAGACTAAAGCACTGCGTAGTAGGAAGCGCGGCCTTAGTTCCCGAGGTGCACGAGTTCTTCCGCGCTGCCGGCATTTTCATTAACGGAGGCTATGGCCTAACCGAGACAACAGCCACCATAACCTCCACCCCAGTAGGCCATAGCATACCGAATACCGTTGGCGTCCCCCTTCAGGGCTTAGATGTCCGCCTAGGAGATGACGATGAGATTCAGGTCAAGGGCCCAACAGTAATGCTAGGCTATTACCGGAACGACGAAGAGACCGCCAAAGCCTTCACCCCAGACGGTTATTTTCGCACCGGCGATGTAGGCCGCTTTCTTCCTAACGGCTATCTGAGCATTACCGACAGACTGAAGGATTTTATTCGCACCTCTACCGGAAAGTATGTGTCCCCCCAGCACCTAGAGGCCATGCTCTGCATGAGCCCTTATATTGATCAGGCGGCCATTGTGGGCGAAGGGCACTCGTGGATAGGCGCTTTGGTAGTGCCCGATTTTAAAAAGCTGCAAAAGCTGGCGGCCCAAATGGGCATCGAAGCCTCTAAAGTATGCGATCTTCTAAGCGACAGCCACATCATCAGCTTCATCCAGGAACAGGTCGACGCTATCCTGAAGGACGAAGCCAAGCACGAGCAGGTACATAAAATCGCCCTGCTCGAGCATCCGTTTACCACCGACAACGGAGAGCTGACACCGACCATGAAGCTGCGCCGCAGGGCCATAAGAGAACACTATCGCGACACCATTGACAGCATGTTTGCGCTTAGCTGATGGCGTGTCACTTACAAAAACAGACATAAAAAAAGCGTTAGTCATAAACTAACGCTTTTTGCTACTCACTCATGCTGGCTCCACAGGAGAAGCGGAACCCATCGGGCAAGCGCTCAGCAGAGCGCGGCGCTTGCCCGTAGCAAATCGGTTCAGCTAGTTGGCACCTCTGAAGCTGTCGGAGATCTCCACGTGCCAGGCCTCGCCGCCGACAGGCAGACCCAAACCGACCTCTCTCATAGCATCGATTGCGCCGGGATAATCGCCGATGTTCATGCCGCCGATGGCGCAGTCAGCAGCCAAGCCAGATTCGTGGCGAGAGGTACCAGGTTTAGCCGCCAAATTGCCAGTGCCGTTCAGGTAGGCGTTATAAAGCGCTACCTGCTCTTCATAAGAGCGGAAGCCGGAGGTAACGTGAACCTGAACACCCAAAATCTCACCGACCTGCGCTAAGCGGTTGAGCAGATCTTCATTCAGCCCCTCAATATCGCCTTCGACATACATGGCTACGATATCGCGGCCGATCGTGTCGAGCAAGCCCTTAGTGGCATCGGTGGTGGCGACCTGTACTGCCTTATCGGCGTCTAAGCCCAAAGCCTGCCAGTTTCTGGCTTCATTGGCTTCAGCACCGACACCATTGGCCAGCCACTCCGCGCCATCTTCACCATTCGCGGAATGAGCCGCGACCGCATTGTCGGCCTGCGCCATAGCGTAATTGCTGACGCCCTGCATGAAGATTTCGGCCTTCTGGTTGTTGAGCTCATCTCCGCCATTGACCTCGTCATTGATCATCTGGGCAACATCTTCACCCTGGGCGGCCGCCAAAGCCGCGGCGCCATAAGGACCAAACATCTCGTTGGCTTCGGTGAAGGTTAAATCGGGGTGGCTTTCCAGATAAGCATTGACCTTGTCCTGGGTAGCCTCGAAGGAGCCATTGCCTTCGTCGCCCAAAGCAGTCACGGATTCGCGCAAAGCGGCGACCTCGGAGCGCTGCGGCTCAGGCAGCGTGGCCATCTGCTGCATAAACTCGGCCTCATTAAGGTCATTGACGCCCTCGGTTACGCGCTCCTGAGCTCTGGCATAAGAACCGGCGGCATCGCCCAGCGCCTGCATGGCCGCTAAGTCGTCACCCTCTAAGCCCTCGAGCTGAGCATCTGAGTAGGAGGCCAAAGCCTGCATGGCCGCGATGTTGGGATCCTCGCCAGCTTCCTCAGCCTTAGCGATAGCCTCTTCCATAGCGCTTCTGGCGCCATCCTTCAGGGATTCAGGCATATTCTCCAAGGCGCTCTGGGTCTGCTCGTAAGCTTCCTGCTCCTGAGCGGCCAGGGTTGTGTAACCGTTTTCCACGATCTCCAGCGCCTCAGAGTTGTACGGATCCTCCATCAGGCGATCCTTGGCCCAATCCATCAGCTCAGTGGTAACTTCGCCGTTAATCTCCATTTCGAGAGACTTCTTCTCGTCCTCGCTGAGCTCTTCATAGTCTTTGCCGTACTTGTCCTGAGCCGCCTGATTTTCGGCCTGAGCGCGGGCGCCTTCAACGGGCGCGCCCAATTCCTCGGCAGCCTTATTAAGCTGGAACTCGGCTTCCTCTTCGCGCATGCCGCGAATAGTCTCATCCTCCATCTCCTTCTCGGAGATTTTGGCTTCGATGGCGCTCAGCTCGTCCTCTGCAGTGGCCAGGTCGGTCTCAGCCTGCTCCATTTCCTCCTGCAGGGTCTTGAGCTGTTCATCGTTTTCCAAGGCTTCCTGAAGCTCGGGATTATCCTCGCTCAGCTTCTCCATGGCCTCGTCCATGCGCGCCTGAGCGTCGTCCATCTTGACCTGCTGAGCATCGATTTCCTGCTGGGCCGCGACAGACTCATCGTTTATGCGATCCTTTTCAGTCTGCAGCTCCTGGAATTCAGCTTCCAGATCGCTCTTTTCAGCTTCCAGATCGCTGATCTTCGCCTCTAGCTCGGACTTTTTGGCCTCATAGGCGGCCAGCTCAGACTCATAAGCGGCCTGGGCGCTTCCGTCCTCATCATCGCCCGCGGGAGGCGTAGGAGGCTGCAGAGAGCCTAGCTCTTCTTGGGTAGACGAAAGCTCGGACTCATTGGCAGCTCTGTCCTGAGCATTGGTGTACAGGGCCTGATCGTTCTTGACGGCATCCTGATTCAGCTGATTTAGCTTCTGCTGCGATTCGTTCTTGGCGGCGCTGGCTTCGTCAAAATCCTTTTTGGCCTCTTCATACTCTTTGGACAGCTTGCTGTTCTCGCCCTCGAGCTTATCGCCTAAGACCTCTTCCATAACCTCCTGGCGGCGATCGTTAATAGCTCCCTGCTTCTCATCGATCTTGCCCTTCAGGTCGCCGATATCGTTCTGCTTTTCGGAGCGCAGATTCTGCAGCTCATTCAGATTATCGGGAAGCTCGCCGACTTCTCCGCCCGCGGCATTGCCATTGCTGCCAGCAGCATTGGTGCCTCCGGCCCCTCCGGCCCCTCCAGCACCGCGAGCTCCGCCCGCACCGCCAGCGCCTCCGACGTTACCGCCGCCACCGTTGCCACCGCCGCCGTTGCCGCCGCCTTCGCCACCCTGCTGCGTAGCCTGTTCAGCGGCAGCCTCTGTAGGCTGGGGCTCAACAGCATTCTCAGCGGCTTTCTCAGGCTCTTCAGCCTTGGCCTTTTCTTCAGCCTTCTTGGCTTCTTCCTCGGCGGTCTTAGCTACATCGGATTCATTGTATTCTTTTAACGCCTCGGAAACGGCTTCGTAGGTATCTTCATCAAGACCGCCTTCTAAGCCCAGCTCGCTGAGGATTTTACCCAGGCCATTATCCTTGTTTTCGGGGTCATCCTTATACTGCTGGACCAAATCAGCGATATAAGCATTGATCTCATCGCGGGTCATCGGCTCCTTGCCATCTGCCGCACGCGCCTGGTTTTCTTCATTTATGCTATAGAGAAGATCGTTTAAGCCCTGAGTCTGCTCATCGGTCAGCGAACCTGCCTCCTGTCCGAAAAGCTCCTCTACGATTTCCTGAGTAAACTGAGAATCAAAGGCCTCGCGTTTAATCTGGTCGGGAGTTTTATCAGCGCCTTCTGAACTGTCAGCGGACAAAACCTCGCCAGCATCGGCAGCAGCAGCTAAGCCTTTATCGGACAGCTCTACTCCATCGGCAAGCCCCTCAAGGAATGAACCGGTGATATTGGGCACACCCTTTCCCAAATCACCAAAGCTAATGGGCAGCTGCCCCATCAGAGCAGACATAGAATTTAACATTGAATTCATACCATTCATCTGCATGGACACTAAACAACCTCCTCAAGAGTTATTATGGCTATTTTCACGACAAAGACCCGGAGAGTCAACCCTTGCATATAATAATGATCACTGAGCATAAATAGGAATGATCCGCTTGGCACAAAATAACGTATCCGCTCAGCAGTATAAGTAAGTTATTTAAGAAGCAAATAAAATAAGATGAAACTAGGTTTAGTAATGGAGGGAGGCGCCATGCGCGGCATGTTTACGGCCGGCGTCATGGATGTGCTTCTTAAAAATAATATAGAATTCGATGGAGGCATAGGCACCTCGGCAGGAGCCGCCTTTGGCTGCAACTACAAATCCCGCCAAATAGGCCGGGTAATCCGCTACAATCTTAAGGTTTGCCGAGACTGGCGTTTTGCCAGCTGGCGTTCCTGGATACAGACGGGCGATCTATACGGAGCAGAGTTCTGCTACCACACCGTCCCAGAGATAATAGACCCTTTTGACTGCGCTACCTATGCCACCAACCCCATGACCTTCTACGCCGTCTGCACCGACGTAGTAACAGGCCAGCCCGTATACAAAGAATGCCCCGAGATAAACAGCTCCATCTTGGAATGGATCCGCGCGTCAGCCTCAATGCCGCTGGTCTCCCGCATCGTTGAAATTGACGGCTACAAGCTGTTAGATGGCGGCATGAGCGATTCTATTCCCCTGCGAGCTTTTGAAGATATGGGGTACAGCCGCAATCTAGTCATCCTTACCAGACCGGCCGGCTACATAAAAAAAGCCAACCCTCTAATGTGGCTAATAAAATACATTTACAGACGCTATCCCAATTTAGTAGAGATCATGCGCAACCGGCACAAGATATACAACGAACAGACAGCCTATGTCGCCCAGCGCGAACGCGAAGGTGCGGCCTTTGTTTTGCGCCCTCCCCAGCCGCTTCCGGTCGGTCCAGTGGAGCACAGGGCAGAGCGCATCCAAAAAGCCTATGACATGGGCGTCCAAACCGCCGAAGCCAGTTTAAGCGAGATAAAAAGATTTATCGGCTCGGTACGCGAATAATTATATGTTTACGCTTAACTAACAAACTGCTTAACAAATAATAGCACTAGG
>JAFSXO010000168.1 GCA_017444045.1 bacterium
CCCCCTCTGTCGCAGTCGCGACATCTCCCCCTGCCATCCTTTAGGGGGAGTCATAATGGAGATCTATTGGCCATTGCTTAAGTTAATGATACTAATCTTCCGCCCAATGTCATTAACCTAAGAGATCAATGGCATTGCTTCTGATTATTCATGTAAGTTAGCGCTGCGTTGTATATTAGCGTACAAGTTAGCACACAACACGCGACAAACCTCGATTTCCCCAACAACGATAACGGCATTACGCAACGCAGCGCGCTAGCTGGCAGGCAATATGCCGACCGCTACAGGTTAAGGCACTATCTCCGCGCCAAAAGTCGTTATTATCTGCTTCACAAAAGCATCGTGCTCCTGCTTCGCCCCAGCAGCCGCTAAAGCGCTCTCTTCCTCTGCGACAAAAGCAAGCTTAGTAATGTTGCTTCTATACTCGCTTATTGCCAGGTTAATCTCCTGCTCTCGCTGCTTCAAGGGCTTAAGCAAGCTCGAATGCTGGGCAGGCACATAAACCGTCAGAACGCTCCCGTCATAAGCGAAGCGCTGCGCCTCCGCCAAAGCAGACTGCATACGCTTGAGCACCGGATCGTTGGTATGCTTTAGAAAGCTGCGCCACAGCACCTCAAGATTAGCCAGCTCCGCTGATGTTGCTGGGCGTACGGCAGGCGCCGCAGCCGCAGCAGGCTTGGCTTTAGGCGCTGGCGCTTCCCAAGACGCACGCACCGCGCTGCTGTCCACGCGCTTAGCCTCCTGAGCTACAATAGCGCGCGCAGCCGCTTTAGGCTTGGCGGCGGGAACGCTCTTGGGCGCGGGACGCGTCAGATGCGCGGAGCCAGCATTGCTATTGCCCGCACCGCTGCCCTCTGGCTGCGGAGAAGGCGCAGGCACGGAATCAGCTTCAGGTTTAGGAAGATCAGACGCGTTTGAAGCTCTATTCTCAGGCATCGGCTTTGTCGGCGCGGGCCGGGGAGCCGAAGCCGTCTGCTGCGCAGACCTTATCCCAGATGGAGCCGTTGGCATGGGAGCAGAATCTGCCCCAGAAGCCCCCCCAGAAGCTATCCGCCCGTCCGCGACAGGCTTCGAGCCAGAAGAAGTCCGAACGGCAGCTGGAGGAGGAGCAGGAAGGGAACGAGCATTGGCAGGCGCGGGCGCACTAGGCTCCGGGAGAGAAGCCGTTCCCGCGATCACTGCCTCCAAACGCTCTATTCGGCGCGCCAGCCCCTGCAAGGTATCCTCCGAGCCAGGGATTGCCAAACGAATTATGAGCATCTCCCATAGAATGCGGGCGTTGCTGTTCTGCCCCAAGCTGCCCTGCAGACTGAGCACAGCGCTCAGCCAGGCCATAAGCTTGCTCATGGTGAAGCGCTTCGCCTGCTGTTGCATAGCCTGGAACAGATCGTCGGGGACGTCGAACAGATCCTTATCGGCCGCGCCAGCCTGTATCAGAAGCAAACGTCGCAAATGCTCGCACAGCTCGCCAGGCATACGCTTAAGATCGCGCCCAGCTTTTACAAAGCCATCAAGCTTACTTAAAGCATCAGGCGCATTGCCGTCAATTAGGCTGTCGACAAATTTGCGAATGCTGTCATAGCCCAGCAGGCCTAAATGCTCTTCGACAACCTCAGCACTTATATTCCCGCCAGAAAAGACCGCAACAGCCCCCAATTCGCTTAGGGCATCGCGCATAGAGCCATCTGCAGATCTGGCTATCAGATCTGCAGCCGCATCGGAGCACTGCATTCCCTCTTTTTCGGAGACGTACTTAACCCGCGAGGATATCTGCGCCAGAGTCAGGCGCTGAAAATCATGGCGCTGACAGCGGGACAGAATAGTGGGAGGGATCTTGTGCGGATCGGTTGTCGCTAAAACAAAGATCACATGGGCCGGCGGCTCTTCCAGGGTTTTAAGCAAAGCGTTGAAGGAAGACGCCGAAAGCATGTGCACTTCGTCAATTATGAAGATCTTGTAGCGCGAATGAGCCGGCGCGTACATGACCTTGTCGATGATGACCTCGCGGATTTTATCTACCTGCGTATTAGAAGCGGCATCCAGCTCGATTAAATCCATATCGGAGCCGTCTGTAATGCTTCGGCAGGAAACGCATTCTCCACAGGGCGTGACCGTAGGCCCCTTTTCGCAATTAAGGGATTTGGCCAAAATTCGCGCCGTACTGGTTTTGCCAGTACCCCTTGGGCCGCAAAACAAATACACCTGAGCGGTAACGCCACTGGTTATGGCATTGCTCAAGGTCTGTACCACAACCTCCTGCCCTACCAAGTCCGCAAAGCTTTGGGAACGATATTTTTGAAATAGCGATACCGGGACGGCCACGTTAGCTTCCTCCCATTACTTACCCAATCTCACTCCGTCAGCGGCTGCTCTCGTAAATCAAGATATTCACCAGATTTTCAAGCTCTTTTTGGCTGTTATAGTGCAGCTCAAGACGGCCCTTTCCTTTAGACCTGGGAATAAGGCGAACGTCTGCGTTGAGCCGCTCTCGCAAGACCTCAACGATATGCTCCCAGTCGGGGCCAAGAGAAGGCTTAGAAGCCACATTGTTAGGCTTGGCCTCCCCATCCTGGGCCAGTCTCGCTACTAACGCCTCGGCCTGCCGCACAGAAAGACTATCTTTCTTTATCATCTGCCAAGCCCGATAACGCAAATTCTCATCGGTGAGGCTTAAAAGGGCGCGAGCGTGTCCTGGAGTTATTACCCCATCCTCTAAATCCTTGCGCATCTCATCCGAAAGGGTCAGCAGGCGCAAGGCGTTGCTAACCGCTGAACGGCTGCACCCCAAACGCTCGGCCAGCTGATCGTGCGTCATCTCATGCTCGCGCAGCAGATACTGATAAGCTTGAGCCTCCTCAATCGGATTTAAATCCTCGCGCTGCAGGTTCTCAATGAGAGCTATTTCGAGCATCTCCTGGTCGGCAAAGTCTCGCACGATAGCGGGTATCTCCGCCAGGCCCGCCATTTTTGAGGCTCGGCAGCGGCGCTCGCCGACGATCAGCCTATAGCCCTCAGCGACGCGTTTAACTATAACCGGCTGGACAACACCATGAGCCTTGATAGAATCCGCCAGCTCCTGAAGCTTGCCCTCATCAAAACGGCGCCGCGGCTGCAAGGGGTTCTGCAGAATCTCTTCAAGCTTTAAGCTAACCACTCCATTGTCGTGCTTCTGGCTGACACCAGCATTCAGAGAACCGTCTGGCGAAGTGCCTTCAATATCATCTACGGCCAGCAAATCGGCTAACCCTTTACCTAACGCTTTCTTAGACACGCTCAAGAACCTCCTTAGCCAATTCCGAATAGGCGCGAGCCCCCTTTGAATTAGGATCGTACTCAAAGGCGCTCTGTCCATAGCTAGGCGCTTCGGCTAGCTTAACATTACGAGGTATAATAGTGTTAAACACTAAAGCTCCATAATGTTTCTTAATCTCCTCGGCTACCTGCACCGACAGATTGAGCCGCGAATTGAAAAGGGTCAGCAGAATGCCGCCTATGGCCAAATGCGGATTGAGGTGGGAGCGCACCATATTAATTACTTTGGTTAACTGCGACAGACCTTCTAACGCGTAAAACTCACATTGGATGGGCACGAGAACCGTATCGGCCGCGGTTAGGGCATTAACGGTTAGCAAGCTTAAGCTAGGCGGGCAGTCGATAAATATGTAATCATAATCCTGGCCTATTTTGGCAAAGGCATCGTGGAGACGCTGCTCTCTGGCCATGGCGGCGACAAGCTCTATCTCTGCTCCCGCCAGACGCAAGGTTGCTGGCATCACAAAAAGGTTGGGCATACTGCTGGGCACAATGACAGACGCAGGATCGGCATCGTCAACCATAACATTATAAATGCACTTATCCAGACGATTCTTTTCTATGCCCAATCCAGAGGTAGTGTTGCCCTGAGGATCAGCATCGGCCAGCAGAACCCTTTTCCCCATTTTGGCCAGAGCTGCTCCCAAATTAATAGCGGTAGTAGTCTTGCCAACTCCGCCTTTTTGATTCGTAATCGCTATTACCGAAGCCAATTAACCGCATCTCCTTACTGTTAATAGTTCTGTTTCATTATGCTTAATAGAAATAATTCGCTGTTGCTAAACGCTTTGCTAACGTTTTGCGCTGCGCCATGCCATGCTCCATGCCTTGCACCATTCGCCACAACAATTGCTATAACATTCTCTATAACAGCTCCCGTGCCCGCATGGCTTTATTGCTTTCAAATGTGCCTAGCGCAGAGCTGGTTACACATATCCGTTCACTCACCATGCCCGCGCAAAGTAACATCACGGCCTTAACTAATATCGTTGCACTTTTATGGAATGGATATTTTAAAGTTTGCTAACGCTAATTAGTAACCATTGCCTGCATCTAGCGCGGAATTGTATATTTCCCCTCCGCTTTGTCCATCCCCTCTGTCGTCAACATCATTTAGCTAGTGTGCAATGTCATTTAGTTAAGGATCGATGACATTGATAATGCTTATTCATGTGCGTTTGCGCAACGCTGTCAATTAGCATACAAGCTAGCACACAACACGCTTTACACCACGATTTCCAGTCAGTTGTGGTCACCCTCTCTGTTGCTAGCGCGACATCTCCCCCTGCCAGCCTTTAGGGGAGTCAGAATTTTATCAGGTTGGTCAACGCTAACCAACCGATATTGATGTGATATTAGTCACATGCAGAATGTTTCACGTGAAACATTGCACCGTGCCGGACCTTGATTTTCCGTTTTAAGCTATGGCAACTATACCGCGTATTTCCTGACTATTCAATGATTGCGATTTTTGTGGAAGTTGAAAAATATTACCTTTTTATTACTCGGCGAGTTATAATAAGTCACCTGCAAATTGAAACAGAGGACTTATTGATATATTAGAAACTATAGTGCCGTGGCAAACGAAAAGTATCTTAACCATTAAAATCTCCTTCCAGATATGCCCCGATATGCCGTGAGATGCCCAGTCCTGCCGCCCCCTCCAGAAGAGTGCTAGAATTATCAGAAAGTGTAAAAGTGGCATATTAGGCAAAACAGGGCATATTGAGTCCCTTAAACGTAGTAAAAGCGGGCGTGCTTTACTACTCCCAAGCGGTTCTTCAAATGTCGGCGATAAATGAACATTTCCTTAATCATAGCACGACGGAAGCTTCTGCAAACAAGAAAAGCAGGCACTCCGAAGAATGCCTGCCGTGATAAAGCTATGGGACAGTTGCCACGTATATATCCAAGCGAAGGATTGATGACTCTGTATAGAGAGAGTCAACCCTCCCTACTCGACTTGTCTCTGTTAGCTTCAAGCGAATACGGAATGAACTTCATCAGTTTCTTGAAGATGTTTATGGCATCCAATCCTGATAAGCTTCAAAATACTTAGCCTTCCCCCATCGTACTATTTTTCATTCCTGAAATCTGGGAAACGCCCATCCTTATAGAGAGGATCAATGAATTTTGACAGGGCGTATGCCACACGGAAGGCATTCAGATCATCATATGTGTTGCCGACAATCTGCACGCCCACGGGAACGTTTTTGTCGGACAGTTCCACTGGCATATCCACAACCGGGTATCTGCTGGCAAGATTCCAAATCGGTGTCAGCATAAGGTTGGTGCTGGAATAGTTTTTCCCGTTCACCAGGGCAACTTTATCAGGTGTCGATTCAAGATCGGCGGGGAAATACGGCG
>JAFSXO010000169.1 GCA_017444045.1 bacterium
CTACGAAAAGTCCAAAAGCGGCAGTTGGGAGATGGGGAACGCAGCCACCTAACGCAGATACAGAATTTTGCTAAGGTAAAAATTCGCTAAGTAAAGGATATGATATCAGCACAGTCCTTATTGCTAACCTTTTTAACTGGCTTCATAGCTACCTTAGCCTTCGTGCCGTTAGCTAAAAAGCTGGCCATCCGCTGTGCCGCTCTGGACAAGCCCAATGCCCGCAAGGTTCACGTCACCCCCATACCTCTTTGGGGAGGCTTAGGCATTTTCTTTGGCTTTATGCTGACCATGGCGCTGGCCCTTCACTTTATCGATGCCGCCCATAATGCCATAACCGCGCGCACGCTCATGCATCTCAAGGGACTGTCGTGGGCCAGCTTAGGCATCGTTATCGTGGGACTCATCGACGACCGCTGGGGAATGCCCGCTAAGGTAAAGCTAGCCTGCCAGCTGGTATTGGGCGCGGTTCTCATCGCCTACGACGTAAAAATCGACTATCATACCCTTCCCCATTTCGGCGTAGTGCGCTTTCCCGACTGGCTCACCTGGGGCATAACCCTTTTCTGGATCGCCGGAATAACTAACGCCCTTAACCTGCTCGACGGCTTAGACGGCCTGCTAGCCGGAGTATCGCTGACCACCGCTATCGTCTTTTTGGTGGTATCGCTTATGACAGGGCAGGTAATCGCCGCCGTGGTCATGGCCTGCTTGAGCGGATGTATGCTGGGCTTCCTGCGCTACAATTTCAACCCCGCCCAGATCTTTATGGGCGACACAGGCAGCCTGTTCCTGGGGCTTACATTTGCCTCCTGGTCCATTATCGGCCTGCTGAAAAGCACGGCAACCTTCGCCTTCGCGGTGCCGGTCTTTATGATGGCCGTTCCCATTTTTGATACAGCAGCGGCCATAATCCGCAGAATGCTGGCGGGACGCCCCATCTTTCAGGCAGACAAGGAGCACCTGCACCACCGCCTTCTGCGCATGGGATACACCCAGCGCCAGGTAGTCCTGCTGATATACGGAATAAACACGGCCTTCGGCGTTATCGGTCTGGCACTTTATTATTTCTTCAAATAGAACACCGTTCAGCCCAGCGCTGAAGCCCAAACAGGGAGAAGAGCAATGTCAAAAACCATCAATATCGCGGCAGTATTCGGTACACGTCCAGAAGCCATAAAAGTAGCTCCGGTCATAAAGGCAGCAGTCAATTACCCGCAAGTCAAGGTCACCTGCATAGTTACCGCCCAGCACCGCCAAATATTGGATCAGGTTTTAGATTTGTTCGACATCGTTCCCGACCATGACCTCAACATTATGCAGACCAACCAGACTCTGGCTGGCATAACCACCAGAGCCCTCGACGGTCTCGACAGTATCATGGATGAGCTAAAGCCAGACATCGTGCTGACCCAGGGCGACACCACTACCGCCTTTGTAGCCGGGCTGGCCGCCTTTTACCATAAAATCCCCGTGGGGCATATAGAAGCCGGACTGCGCACCGACGATATTTACAGCCCCTTCCCCGAAGAGATGAACCGGCGCATGCTGACGCGCCTGGCCACTCTGCAGTTTCCGCCAACGGTTTGGGCGCGCCAGAACCTGCTACGCGAGGGCGTAGGCACCGAAAACATGTACCTCACAGGCAACACCGTTACCGACGCGCTGAAAATGATCTGCGCCGATCTGCCAGCCGGCCTGCCAGAAGACCTAGTAGAAATCCCCCAGGGCCAGCGCATACTGTTAGTCGAGACCCATCGCCGCGAGAATCTGGGCGAACCCATGGCTGCGGTCTGCCGCGCCCTGCTGAATATAATTGAAGGCTTCCCCGACACCGAGCTGGTCTTCAGCGTGCATCCCAATCCCAAGGTGCGCGAGGTGGTCATGCCCATGCTGCAGAACCGCCCGCGCATACATCTGCTGGATCCAGTACCCTACCCCACTTTAGTGCGCCTGCAGCGCGAAGCATACCTAATTCTTACCGATTCCGGAGGCATCCAGGAAGAAGCCCCATCTTTAGGCGTTCCCACCCTGGTGCTGCGCGGCACAACAGAGCGTCCCGAAGGCATAGAATCTGGCAATGCCCTTTTAGTAGGCACCGACGAGCAGACCATTATCAGGGAAGCCACCTCGCTCCTGACAGACAGTGTTCGCTATCAGCGCATGAGCCAGGCCGCCAGCCCCTACGGCGACGCTAAGGCGGCCCCACGCATAATAGAAGCCATTCTGCATTACTTCGGCCTGCGCGAGCACCGCCCCGAAGAGTTTGTGTCACCGATCTGACATGTCAGACAAAGATTTAAACGCCTTCGCCCGACTGGAAGCGCTGGTCGATGACATAGAGAACGAGCTGGGCGGCGCCGATAACACCGAGAGTTCTGCTGAACAGCCAGCTTCAGCGCCTAAGGATGGGCCCAGCTCTGACATATCGTCTGACAAGATAATTGACATTGTCAGACACCCTCGCGCCGCCAGCCGGATCCTTCCCGACATTACCCTGGCAGAAGCCGAAAGCAAATATGCCGGTCTGACCGACGAGATTTGGGACAGACTGGCCGAGCAGCTCAGCGAAATCAAGCCAGACTTCGCCCCTGCCAACCCGCCAAGCACCGCGCCCGACACATCTTCTGACACCCCTTCTGATATGTCAGAGACAGCTTCTGACATGTCAGAGACAAACGATACGCCAGGGAAAACGCCGGAGCTAGGGCCTCAGGATGAGGAGCTATCCGCGCTGCTCGCCGGCAGCGATCAGAAAATGGAGAGCATCCAAAGGCGCATCGACAGCTACTGGGAAAAGCATACGCACAAGCCCAGCAATCTGGGCGCTTCATTGGGCTTCGGACTGTCATTCGGCTTCATTATGGTCGCCGTGCTGTACTGCGCTTACCTGCTAGGCACCGAGCTAATCCAGCGCACTGGCCAGAATTTCTGGCTTCCGCTGTGCCTTATACTAGGGATGATCGCCGGCTTTGCCATCGGCTTTACCCTGCTTGCTCCGCTGCTCAGGAGAAAACAGCAGTGATCTGGATATCATCTGCCGCGGGCTTAGCGCTGGGCATACTGCATTGGTGGATGTTTTATCTTCCCCTGCGTATGCTTGTCACGCAAAAGGAATCAACGATCAGTCATAGAATTTTTTACTTATTTTCGTGCTTGCGCTTAATAGTAACCATAGGGCTGGGAGTGCTGGCTATCAGAGTCGGCAGGCTCAATGCCTTGGCTCTAGCGATAGGGCTTTTTTTGGGCTTTAACACTATGCGCTTATTTCTGTTCAGGGCAAGCCGCAAAAAGCTAGAGGAGTAGCAACATGCTTGCTTACACCAATGCCTGTTTAAGCGGTGCTGTGTTTTTAGCGGAAGAAGCCGCCAGCGGCAAGCTCACAGGCTTTGACAACCCAGCTAACTGCGTAGTGGTCATATCAACCGTCATAGTGGTTGCCTTGGTCGTTATAACTGCGGCCATCAGCCGCTCTAAAATCGGCCTGACCACCACGGGCATGGGCACGGTTTTTGAGTTGGCCTACGAATTCGTCAGCGACATGGCCATCTCTATGATGGGCCCTGTCGGACGCCGTTTTGTGCCCTTCTGCATGTCGATCTTTCTCTTTGTGCTTATCAGCAACTGGTCGGGCCTGTTCCCATTCCCAGCATTAACCGCTTTGGCACACGGCGAAGAGCAGGGCTATGTTTTCGAATGCCCTACGACTCAGTTCAGCACGACCTTTGCTATGGCTGCGGTTTCCTTTGTCGCCGTCATTTTCTTCGGTATGCGCAAATATATGTTTGGCGCCGAAGAAAGAACGGAAAAAACGAACGCATCGGATACTGAAGAAAAGCACCACTCCGAGGGCATGGGACCCATCAAAGGCTTCTTTGGCTGGTGGACGCATTTTCTGCACCCCACGCCTATGCTTTGGCACGATATGCAGGGAGCGATGCGCTATCTGCTGGTTCCCATTCTGGGCTGCCTTTTTGTAGTTCTGAACATAATTGAAGAGGTTGCCCGCTTAGTATCGCTATCAATACGTCTTTATGGCAACATCCACGGCGAGCACGTTGTAAAGTCTAACCTGGTAAACACCATGCAGGACTTTATAAGCCAAGCTCTCAGCGGAGGCGGGGCTGCCCTGGTAGGCTATTTTATCATGTCGCTGCTAATGTGGGGCTGTTCCTTCTTTGTCACCTGCATAGGCACTCTGGCCGGCTTCATTCAGGCTTACGTCTTTTTCGTTTTAACATTATCATATATTTCTCACGTAGCCACAGACGAGCACTAACAGCAGTTAACGCTTAATGGCTATGCATTAATTATATGGCCGGCGCTAGCATCGCGCCAGCTTAGGAGGTACGTACAATGCTATCAAGATCGAGCAAGCTCGGCGGTACTTTAACCGCGCTAACCCTGGCACTGTTGGCAACAGTTCCCGCTTGGGCAGATCCCGTTTCCGTCCCCGCTGCCGACGCCGAAACAGCGCACTGGTTCAGCACCCAGGCTATTGCTCTATTTTCTGCCGCCCTGGCCATCGGTATCGGCACGCTTGGCCCCAGCTTAGCTCAAGGCAACGCGCTGGCCCGCGCCATGGAGTCCATTGGCCGTAACCCCGAAAGCGCCAGCAAGGTTCAGAGCGTTCTCCTAATCGGTTTGGCGTTCATCGAATCCCTCTGCATTTACGCCCTGGTTATCGCCTTTATCGCCGTTGGTAAGGTTGGATAAGCCCTGAAGAGCTTCAGAAAGATATTAATCTGTACGCGAGGAGGCAGCTATGGACATAGTTCGCTCTGTGCTGAACAATCTTGGCTTTGATGCTGCTGTATTTCTTGCCCAGTTAGCGCTCTTTTACGCAATGCACCTGCTGCTTAAGCCTATTCTTTACCGTCCGTTAGAGAATGCATTTAAGCAGCGCGCTTCCATGACCGACGACCGAGTCAGCGAGGCTCAGCGCTTCAAGGACAAAGCCGCCGCTTTAAAAGCTCAGTACGAGCAGGCCATACGCGAAACACAAAGCGAGACACTGGCTATAACCCAGGCCGCCACCAAGGAAGCCGAAGCGGCACGCCAAGCCGAGCTGGAAACAGCCCGCAATACGGCAAACGGTATAATCGAAAAGACCCGTGCCGAATTAGTTCAGGAGCGGCGCGAAGCTCAGCAGACACTAGAGGCGGAGGTTCCCACCTTGGCAAGAGCTGTAGCCGTTAAACTGGCTCAGGCCTTTACCAGCGGAGAGATCGGCGAAAAATTCATCAAGCGTGTGCGGGGTTTAGGATAGATGACCAACCTTTTTGAGTTTATCGTAGGCTTGATAAATATTTGCTTACTGGCATTTCTGCTCTGGAAGCTGTTTGGCAAAACCGTCAGGGAAAGCCTAGCCGAGCGCGAGCGCGAGATAAAAGCCAAGGTCGAAGAGGCCGAAGCCATCTACACCGAGGCTAAAAGCGAGCTCGAAAAATATCAGACTCTGGTCAGCAACATAGACAGCAAAAAAGCTGAGATGATAGAGCGAGCCAAACGCAACGCTAAGGAGCTGAAGGAAACAACCGCTGCCAAGGCTCAGCGCGAAGCCGCCGATATCGTCAGCAAGGTTAAGCACGAGATGGACGATGCGCACCGCATCGCCAAGGCAGAGCTGCGCACACAGATCGCCAAAGCAACCGTACTTCAGGCCAAGGCCATCTTAGCCGATGCAATAGACGAAGAGGTTCACCAGAATATTCTGGAAAAATTCCTATCTGAAGTGGGAGGTATGAGATGCTAAACGAAGCGCTATCGCGGCGCTATGCAGCCGCTGTCTACGAGATGGCCGCCGAGCAGCATACCGTTCCCGAGATTTTAGAGGATCTCCGTTTAATCCACGCTACGATTGCAGAGAACGCTGAGCTGAAATCAGCCCTGTTTTCTCCTACACTGGGAGCCGACGTCAAGCAGAACATAGCCCAACAGCTATTTTCTAAGCACGTAAGAGCTTTAGCCTTGCATTTTTACATGCTGCTGTTAAAAAAAGACCGAGAAGCGTATTTGGGCGACATTATAGCCCTGTACAGCGATCAGTATAACAAAGACAACGGCATTCTCGAGGTAAAGCTAGAGGTTGCGGCCGAGATAGACCCTCAGCTTGAAGCCCTAGTCGTGACCAACCTGACAAAAATGACCGGCAAAAGGATAGATCTTAACGTAGAAGTGCACCCCGAGCTGGTGGGCGGTGCTGTAGTCAGCGCAGGAGAGCATTATTACGACGGCAGTCTGAAAAACCAGTTAGCCGAGCTATATAAGCAGTTAAAGTAAGTTAACATACGCGGAGGAAAAATATGGCTATAAAAGCCGATGAGATTTCACAGATTTTGCGGCAGCAAATCGAAAGCTACCAGCCCGAAGTGCACGAAGCGACTTATGGCACGGTAATCAAGGTTGGCGACAACATCGCTACCGTGTACGGTCTCAGCGAAGCATACTCAGGCGAATTGCTGAAGTTCTCCAATGGCGTCTACGGCATGGTGATGAATCTGGAAGAGGATTGCATCGGCTGTATGGTAATGGGGCCAGATAATGATATCCGCGAAGGCGATAGGGTAGAGCGCACCAATCGCATTGCCGACGTACCCGTTGGAGCAGCCATGTTTGGCCGTGTTGTAAACGCACTGGGCCAGCCCATCGACGGCAAGGGTGACATTGTTACCAAGGAACGGCGCACCATCGAGTTTACCGCTCCCATGGTTATGGACCGCCAGCCTGTGGCCCAGCCCATGCAGACTGGCCTAAAAGCGATCGACGCTTTGGTTCCTATCGGCCGCGGCCAGCGCGAGCTGATCATCGGCGACCGTCAGACCGGCAAAACAGCAATAGCCATTGACGCTATCTTAAATCAAAAGGATACCGATGTTTATTGCATTTACGTTGCCATAGGGCAGCGCGCTAACGCGGTGGCAACAGTAGTCGACACGCTAAAAAAGCACGGCGTAATGGACAAGTGCGTAGTCGTGGCCGCCAATGCCAACGAACCTCCTTCATTGCTGTATTTAGCTCCTTACACCGGATGCGCCATCGCCGAGGATCTCATGTACCACGGCAAGCATGTGCTGATTATTTACGACGATCTAACCAAGCACGCTATAGCCTACCGCGAGATCTCCCTGTTGCTGCGCCGTCCTCCGGGGCGTGAGGCCTTCCCTGGCGACGTATTCTATCTGCATTCCCGCCTCCTGGAGCGCTCAGCCAAGCTGTCCGACGAATTGGGGGGAGGCTCTTCCACGGCACTTCCTATCATCGAAACTCAGCTGGGCGACGTATCAGCATACATTCCCACTAACGTTATTTCCATTACCGACGGACAGATTTATCTGGACGCCGACCTATTCCGTTCTGGCAACCGACCCGCAGTTGACGTAGGTCTTTCGGTATCGCGCGTCGGCGGCTCCGCCCAGCTTAAGGCGACTAAGCAGGTAGCCGGCCCTCTGCGCGTAGACCTGGCCCAATATCGTTCGCTGGCGGCCTACGCCAAGCTGTCAGCAGACGAGCTCGACCAGGTCAGCCGCGATCAGCTGGCCAGAGGCGACAGGATTACCGCAGTGTTAAACCAGAAGCAGTATGTGCCTATGCCCGTAGAGCAGATGGTCGCCGTACTGTTTGCGGTAACCCGCGGCTACATGGACAAGACGCCAGTCAGCCAGATACCGCGCTTTGAAAAGGAATTTATTTCCTTTATGGAACACGAAAATAAGCAGATTCTAGACAGCATAAAGAAAGAGGGCAAGCTAGACGACAAGCTTATGGAGCAGTTAGGCAGCTGCGCCGAAAAGTTCTCCTCCGAAGTATTCGCTATAGAAGAAGCTTAAGCTATAGGAACGAACGCAAAGCCTTAGCCGGGCAAATTTGATAAGATAACCAGGCGGGCCTGACAGCCCAAACCTGGCGGAGCAGTGATATGGCTAGCGACAGAGAGCTAAAATTACGCATAAGGTCAGTAAAGGGCATCGGTCAGCTTACCAAGGCTATGAAAATGGTGGCTTCAGCTCAGCTGCGCAAGGTTGAATCGCGCAGCCGAGCCGCCAAGCCTTATACCGAAAAGCTAAAGGCAGTAGTGGGAGAGCTGGCAACTCAGGTAGGCGAAGAGGGAGAAAATCCCCTTATGGTTCCCCACAAGCGCTCAGAGAAGTCGCGCGTGGCGATCATAATCATAGGCTCAGACGGAGGCTTATGCGGTTCCTATAATACTAACGCGTTCAAATATATCGAAAACGACTTGCAGAAATCGAAGATAAATCCGGTCAGGATTATCACTTTAGGCAAAAAGGCGTCCCGCTACTTTGAAAAGCGCGGCTTTAGCATCGATTATGTGATAAACAACTGGCACCCCGACTATAAGCTGGGCAAGGAGCTCTGCGAGCGTTGCTGCCAGTGGTTCCTCAATAACGAGGTAGATGAAGTATTCATCTATTACACCGAGGCGCTGACTATGGTTAAATGCGAGCCGAGACGCCTACGCCTGCTTCCCTTGGCCACCGAGCGTCTGCAAAGTGCCGAGCCTGGACCGGCAGCAGCTGAGCTACCTCATGGTGTAGATTACATCTTTGAGCCCAACGCTCAGGAAGCCCTAAACGTAATCGTTCCGAATTATCTGCGCATCGTCATGCAGCAGGTTCTGCTGGAGAGCAAGACCTCTGAGCTGGGATCACGCCTTACGGCGATGTCCAACGCCACAGAAAATGCCGACGAATTGGCACGCCAGCTCACCTTACAATATTACCGCATACGGCAAAACAACCTTACTACTGAAATTATCGAGATAGCCAGCGGCGCTGATGCGTTAGCGTAGGTTTCGACAACCCTCTGGAGGCAAACATAATGGCTAATGGCAAAGTTGTGCAAGTGATGGGCTCTGTAGTTGACCTGGAGTTCCCTCCCGGCGAGCTGCCCGAGCTTTACAGCGCGATCCGTATTGAAAGAGAGGTTTTCCGCGACAAGAGCGGCGATGAATTAAAAGCGCTGCCCGATTCTCAGCGGTACCTTACTCTCGAGGTCATGGGCGAGCTGGGCAACAATAAGGTCCGCACGCTGGCTTTGGGAACGGCCGATGGTTTGCGCCGCGGCATGGAATGCGTCAACACTGGCGCGCCCATCAGCGTACCGGTTGGCAGAGAGACGCTGGGACGCATGTTTAACGTGCTGGGCGAGCCCATCGACAACAAACCGGCTCCCAACTGCACAACCCGCTATCCCATCCACCGTCCCGCTCCCAACCTCGAAGAGCAGCAGCCCACCACCGAGGTTATGGAAACGGGTATCAAGGTTATCGACCTGCTCGAGCCATACGCCCGAGGCGGTAAAACTGGTCTGTTCGGCGGCGCTGGCGTGGGCAAAACCGTACTTATTCAGGAGCTTATCCACAACGTAGCTTCTGAACACGGCGGCTTTTCGGTATTTGCCGGTGTAGGTGAGCGCACCCGCGAGGGCAACGACCTTTACCGCGAAATGGAAGCCTCCGGCGTACTGAAAAACACCACCATGCTATTCGGCCAGATGGACGAGCCCCCGGGTGTGCGTTTCCGCGTAGGCTTTACGGGAGTGACAATGGCCGAGTATTTCCGCGATGTTGAAGGCCAGGACGTGCTTCTCTTTATCGACAACGTATTCCGCTTCGTGCTCGCCGGTTCTGAGGTATCGGCCCTGCTGGGACGTATGCCCTCAGCTGTGGGCTATCAGCCCACGCTGGCCACAGAAATGGGCCAGCTGCAGGAGCGCATCACCACCACCAGCAAAGGCTCGATCACTTCAGTGCAGGCCATTTACGTACCGGCCGACGATATTACCGACCCAGCTGTGGCCACCTCATTCTCTCACCTAGACGCCACCACGGTCCTGTCCCGTGAAATCGTAGAGCAAGGCATTTATCCGGCGGTAGACCCGCTGGCTTCCACCTCGCGCCTGCTCGACCCGCGCTATCTGGGAGAGGATCACTATTACACCGCTCGCAAGGTTCAGGAGATCCTGCAGCGCTACAAGGGACTTCAGGATATTATCGCTATTCTGGGCGTTGAAGAGCTGTCCGATTCCGACCGCATAGTGGTAGACAGAGCCCGCCGTCTGCAGCGCTTCCTGTCTCAGGCCTTCTTCGTGGGCGAACAGTTTACGGGACGTCCCGGCAAATACGTTCCGCTCAAGGACACCGTCAAAGGGTTCAAGGAATTGGTTGACGGCCACCTTGACCACCTGCCCGAACAGGCCTTCTATATGGTCGGCGGCTTGGAAGACGCCTTAGAGCAGGCTGAGAAAATGGGAGCAGAAGTCGGCTCTAAATCATAGCCAACAAAGCGCTGATTGTTTAATGGGAAGTTATAGGCATGGCCGAAAAAACATTTGAGATAGAGATTATTACACCGCAAGGACTATTTTTTTCCGGTTCGGTGAGCCAGCTGCAGCTTCCCGGAGTAATGGGGCAGTTTGGTATTCTCACCAATCACGCCCCATTGCTGGCTATGCTAGAGCCAGGAGTTACCAGCTATACTCAGGGCGGCAGCGTAACCAGAATCGTCACGGGAACGGGATTTGTGCAGTTTAATAACAATCACGGCACCGTGCTGGTTGAGGTTGCGGAAAAGCCCGGCGAGGTTACTCAGACCGACAACGATCTGGGCGAGCTTTCTCCCGACACTCGCGAGGCTAAGCTGCTTAAGCAGGCCCGGGAAAAGCTGGCTGCCAATAAAGAATAAGACACCAATAAATAATACCAGAAGTGAATTCAACCGCGCAATCAGCCACGCGCTCAATGCCAGTAGCTTAAGCGTCATGGCAACGTTGATTATCAGTATTACACTATTTTGGTAAGCCACGAAGCCTTAACTAAATGGCATTGTATCTATCTATATATAACTGTATTTCCTACCACAATACCTAATCCAACAAAGCTTTTGTACGAATGTAGAGGTTTGCTATGGGTGATCGTTTAGTTATCAAAGGCGGAAACCGAATAGAAGGCAAGCTCGAAGTCAGCGGCGCTAAAAACGCCTGCCTGCCGCTGATGGCAGCTTCGATTTTATCTCAGGATCCCGTGGAGTTAGATCGCGTCCCGGACATATCCGATGTGCGCATAATGATAAAAATCCTCGAGGAGATGGGGGTAATAGTAGACTACGATCATAAAGGGCACATGTACCTAGATGCCAGAAACCTGAGCACGACCCGCGCTCCCGAAGAATACGTGGTGCGCATGAATGCCTCGTTCGATGTCATGGGCCCGCTGCTGTCGCGCCATGGTCATGGCGAAGTGTCTCTGCCCGGCGGCTGCAAGCTGGGGCCTCGCCCCGTCGACATGCACATCGACGCATTTAAAGCCATGGGAGCCGAGGTCGTAAAGGAAGGGGGATTTGTAAAAGCTAAGTGCCCCCGCCTTAAAGGCTGCCGCATCCTATTCCCCAAGGTCAGCGTAGGAGCCACCAAAAACTCTATGATGGCCGCCACTCTGGCCGAAGGTGTTACGACCCTGGAGAACTGCGCCCGCGAGCCGGAGATCACCGATCTGGCTCAGTTCCTGGTCTCTATGGGCGCTAAGATCGAGGGTATCGGTACCCAGACGCTGCACATCGAAGGCGTGTCCTCGCTGCACGGCACCAAGTATTCGGTCATATCCGACCGCATTGAGGCCGGCACCTTTATGCTGGCTGGTGCTATTACCGAGGGAGATGTCTTTATCGACAATATCTCCATCGAGATGCTCGAAAACTTTGTGATGGAAATGCGCAAAGCTGGCCAGGAGGTCATAGAAGAGAACGGAGGGCTGCGCGTAAAAGGCCATCGGCCCATAAACCCGCTGGATATAACCACCGCGCCCTATCCCGGCTTCCCCACCGATTTGCATCCGCCTATGGCGGCGCTGCTGGCACTGGGCAACGGCACTAGCATTATGAACGAAACCATCTTCAACGGCCGTTACATGTATGTCATGGAGCTGGGGCGTTTAGGTGCCGATATTCTGGTTAACAACCAGACCGCGCGCATCATCGGGGTAAAAGGCTTTGTCGGCGCGCCAGTAGACGCTCCCGACATCCGCGCCGGAGGCGCCCTGCTTCTGGCCGGCTTAGCCGCCGAAGGCGAAACCACCATAAGAGGCGTGCGCTATATCGATCGCGGCTATCAGCACATTGAAGAGCGCCTGCGCAGTCTAGGCGCCGACATAGTGCGGGTTAAAGAGCCTTTAACCCCTCTGCCATAGTTTATTAGGGCAGCTTATGATTTTTCCATTGCGCATGGGGCTGGATCTGGGCACCTCCAGAGTCCGCATAAATGTAAAGGGGCAGGGTATTGTCCTGGACGAGCCCGCCGTTGTCGCCTATTACCGCAACGAGGGAAAGGTGCTGGCAGTAGGCCTTAAGGCTTTAGATATGCTGGGCAAAACCCCCGCACACATACAGGCGGCAAGCCCCATCCGCCATGGAGTTATCATCAATCTGCCCATGGCAGAGGCCATGCTTCGCTATTTCCTGCGGCAGGCGGGCATTCTGTTCAGCCCTAAATTGGTAATCAGCGTACCCGCCAACATCACCAACGTGGCCAGAAGGGCGGTGCGCGAGGCCACTCTGGCCGCCGGCGCTTCAAAGGTCTGGCTTATCGAAGCTCCCACCGCGGCTTCCTTAGGGGCCAGCATAGACATGAGCACTCCTATAGGAATGATGGTCGTGGATATCGGCAGCGGCACCACCGATCTGGCCGTACTGAGCGCCGGGCAAACCATTATCAGCGACTCGGTGCGCATTGCCGGCAACCAATGCAATTTGGCTATCCAGGACATGATGCGCTATAATCACAGCCTGCTGATCAGCGATCGCCTGGCCGAAGAGATCAAAATATCCCTGGGCACCGCCGTCTCCCCTAAAAAGGTTAAGGAAATGGAAGTTAAGGGCAGCGATGTTGTCAACGGCCTGCCGCGTACCCAGATCATAACCAATCAAGAGATTTACCAAGCTTTGCAGGAACCTTTGCAGGGTATACTGTCTTCTGTCAAAAGTTTATTAGCGCAGACAACTCCAGCCTTAGCCGGAGATCTGGTCAGTAGCGGCATAGTACTGACCGGAGGCGGTGCCCAGCTAGGAGAGATAGACATATACCTGCAAAGCCAGCTGCAGATCCCGGTAAGAGTTGCCGAGAATCCGCAGCACTGCGTAGCTCTGGGTACACTCAAAGCCGATATAGACACGCTTAGCAGCGAAAGCTAGCAAGCTCCGCGGATTATCCTGCGCAAAACGATCCGCAGAGTCCGGCCTAAATGCCGGCATTAACGCTTTCCGCTTTTGGGCAGGGGAAAAACGTGAGCCGAGGTCGCAAAATAATAACTACAATAGCCAGCATCATGTTGGGTGGCGCCGTTTTGGCCACCTCAGCTGGCTATCTGTTGGTTACCCAGGCTAACAGCACCGCCCAGCGGCTAATCAGCAACGTAAATCAAAATTTTCCCGGCGAGATCCGCCTGGAGCGGCTGTCCTTTGAAGGAACCGAACTGGCCGCCTACGGCTTCACCTTAAAAGACGCCAACGGAGAGCCTCTCATAGAAATTCCCAAGGCCACCGCCGGCATTAA
>JAFSXO010000170.1 GCA_017444045.1 bacterium
AAATATCGAACTGACGGCCTCTTTTTTTCCAGGCCAGCTGAGGGTGCAGCGGTTGTCGGGAGTGTTGTTCATTGGCATGTTAGTGGCGCATAGCTAGGTTGCAGCGCTCTGTAAGCGATAAAAGGCGTCTCGCGTGAATGCGAAAGCTCCTTAGAGTCAGCGCGAAGCGCAGAGAGCCGAACAGCATCATTACCCCTGAGACCGACAGCGCTGTTGGCGTGCCCACCTTGTCGGCTAAAAAACCGTAACAGAAGGCTCCTATGGGATGCAGGCCCATAAACATCATCGCGTGCAGGCCCATGACGCGCCCGCGCAGGTAGTCGGGAGTTAGGTACTGCACCAGCGTATTGCTGGTCGACAGCTGACCAAGTATGGTCATGCCCAGGGGAATCAGGCATAGAATGGCGATCCTGGTACTGTTTGTGAAGGACAGCAGAACCAGCAGTACGCCGCACAGAATGCTGGCGGTGGCTATAATCTTTTCCAGGCCCTTGGGCGACCGCCTGCAGGCCAGGATTAGGGCGCCCGTGATAGCCCCGATGCCTTCTGTGCCCAGCAGTAGGCCCATGGTCTTGGAATCTCCGTGCAGAACGTTGGCCGCGAATATCGGCATTAGGACGGTGTGGGCGCTGGCGTTTAGGCTCATGGTGGCCACAGCCAGCATCAGCGAGGCGATGGGCTGGTTTTTTATAGCGAATTCGTAGCCCTTTATCAGGCTCTGCAGGGGATTTTCCTTATTGCTGCTCGGGGCAAAGCCGGTAACGGTAATATTGATCAGACTGGTAAGCACCGCTAAATAGCTGAGTGAGTTTAGCAAGAAGCAGTGGCCTTCGCCCAGCCAGGCTACGAGTATACCGGCTATCGAGGGACCGATTAGGCGGGCGCCGTTGACCATGGTAGAATTGAGGATGATGGCATTGGAAAGGTCGTTATGGCCTTCGACCATATGCACGATAAACGCCTGGCGGGCGGGCATGTCGATAGCGGTTACCAGACCGGTCAGCAGCGATATGAGGTAGATGTGCCATAAGGCCGCGTCGCCGCTCAGAGTGAGCGCTGCTAACGCTCCAGTCAGCAGCATAAACAGCGACTGTGTCCACAGCAGTACGGTGCGCTTGGGATAGCGGTCGGCGACAATGCCTCCCCAGGACACGAAGAGCAGTATCGGAATCTGGGCACAAAAGGTCACGGCACCCAGCTGTGTTGATGAGCCGGTCAGCCTAAAAATAAGCCAGGACATAGCCATGGTCTGCATCCAGTTGCCGATCAGCGATATCATTTGGCCAGCGCAGAAGATCGCGTAGTTGCGGTGTCTTAAGGCGCGGAACATGTTGCATATGAAGCTCATACCCTTTCCCTCTTTATTCTGCAGATTCATCATTCCTGCTTATGGCGTATGTGTGGTGTTATGTGCTGCGTATTGCAGTATCGTTAAGTTAAGCAATGGCCAATTGATCCTCATTCTTATAACAGTTGGTGTCGCTATGGAGGATTTATTTTCCTCACTTAGGAAAAAAAGAGCTTTGTTCAATTCTTAGTCGAGTAAGGAAGTTGCTGATGAGTTCTTTATGCGCGGCCCTAGAACAGAGCTTTGGTGATAAACTGCGCCAGGTTCTGGGCGACTGGGGCTCTGTAGCCCTGTTTGTATCTACAAAGGATGAAAAATTTGGCGATTATCAATGCAATATCGCCCTAAGCTGCGCTAAGCGCCTAGGCGTTAAGCCTCGCGAGCTGGCGGAAAAAATAGCCGAGGTTCTGCGCTCTGGGGAAGAGAGCTGCTTCTCCGAAATTACCATCGCCGGCCCAGGGTTTATCAATCTGCGGCTTAGCGAAGCTTTTCTGCGCGCTCACCTTCCCGCCGCTTACGACGGCGGCTCCTGTGCTCTGAGCAGCTGCGGTAAGGAGGGGACTGTCTGCGGTTTCGCCCCGCGCCCCGAAACGGTGGTGGTTGACTATTCCAGCCCCAATATCGCCAAGCAGATGCATGTCGGCCATCTGCGCAGTTCGATAATCGGCGACAGCATCTGCCGGGTGCTTAGCTTTTTGGGCTGCCGCGTGGTGCGACAGAATCATGTAGGCGATTGGGGTACTCAGTTTGGCTTGCTATGCGCTTGGCTTATGGATCATACCGACGCTTCGCAGCGCGGCGATGTAGACCTGAGCAATCTGGAGGCGCTTTATCGCCAGGCCCAGGCGCTGGCCGATGAGGATCCGGAGTTTCACGAGCAGTCGCGCCGGCGGGTGGTCGCTTTGCACAATGGCGATGCCGAAACCATCGCTACCTGGCGTTATATTGTCAGCAAGTCGCTGAGCCATATCGAGAATACTTATGCTCTTCTGGGAGTTTTGCTTCAGAGCGAGGATATGCGGGGCGAGAGCTTCTATAATCCCATGCTGTCCGCATTGGTCGAGGAGCTGCAGCAGAGGTATCCCGCTGGCAGTCGCCCCTTAGAGGTGGCTGTAAGCCAGGGAGCCACCTGTATTTTTATGTACGATGCTGACGGTAAGCCTTTATTTAAGGGGGCCGACGATGAGCCGCAGCCTATGATCATACGCAAGGCCGACGGCGCATTTCTGTATCCGACCACCGATCTGGCGGCGCTGCGCTTTAGGCTTACGGAGCTTAAGGCAGACCGGGTTATCTATACCACAGATATTCGTCAGACGCTGCACTTTCAGATGCTGTTCCAGGCCGCTGCGCTTATGGGCTGGCTCGGCGAGGGACAGAAGCTGGAGCATGTGACCTTTGGCACGGTGCTAGGCCCCAACAACAAGCCTCTGAAGACGCGCTCGGGTGAGAATGTGAAGCTGGCAGATCTGCTGCACGAGGCTGTCGACAGGGCCAGGGCGGTGCTTAAGACCGAGGACGACCAGGGTCAGCCGCGCTTTAGCGAAGCTGAAATTGAGCAGATCTCGCGCACGGTGGGCATCGGCTCGGTAAAATATGCCGATCTTTCCCAGAACCGCGTTAGCGACTATGTCTTCAGCTTTGACCGTATGCTGGCCATGGAAGGCAACACGGCTCCTTATTTGCTTTACGCTTATGCGCGCATTAGCTCCATTCTGCGCAAGGCTCCCGACAGTTTGTGGCAGAAGGCAGAGGTCGCCATGGCGGATCCCGCCGAGCGCCGTCTGGCCCTGCATTTGGCGCGTTTTGCCGAAACCGTTGAGGGCGCGGCCGAGGGCTGGCGTCTCAATCTGCTCTGCGATTACGCGTACAGTCTGGCTGGGCTGTATATGAAGTTTTACGAGACCTGTCCGGTGCTGAGCGCCTCTGAGCCTGGGCTGCGCGAGCAGCGCCTGCGCCTGTGCGATCTTACGGGCCGCGTGCTTAAAACTGTGCTGTCCTTGCTGGGCCTGGACGTTGTGGAGAGAATGTAGCGGGCGCTGTAGGCGCCGCTGCCCCGCATCTGAGAGGTAAGCAAGAAGAAAGCTAGGCTGCTCGCTTTTTTCGGCCGTGAAGCGTATTTACGGTCACCTGGGCGAGCAGATACAAGCAGCACGACCCGCTATAAGATATAGCGCCGCCCTGTATCCCGAATTGCGGAATGCAGATAACGCAAAGCACGCCATGGCATAGCAGGGCTAGGAGCATAGGTGCTACGCTGCTCCAGGGCTGTCCTTCGGCTTGCATGATGACCGCTAAGACCGTCGCTACGCTGTAAAGAATGTATCCCGGAAGCATTATGTACAATGCAGAGGTGCAGGGCACGAACTCAGCTCCGAACAGCCATAGCACCAGGATGTCCGCTGTTAGGAGGGTGAGGACGGAAATGACCGAGGTCGAGGCGGCGGTCAGCACGGTGTAGCTTTTGGCTGTCTGGGTGCGTTCGGCAAAGGTTTTAAGCACCACCAAGCGGGGCAGCAGCAGTGTCTGGATCACGTTGGTAAACACCAGCAGTATCTGCCGCATCGAAGCCGCTATGCTGAAAATGCCGGTCTGCTCTGTGCCTAAATATTTGTTGGTCATGATAATGTCCAGACCCATAAAGATATTGAAGCACAGGGCGATAATGTACAGCCTGGAGCTGTACGCGGCAGTGCGCCGCCAGAGCTTCCAGGATACGCTGAGCCTTTCGTCTATATGCTTAGCGCAGACGTAAATGCCGTAGATGATGACTGGCAGGAAGGCTAGGGCTGAGCTGGCAAAGTAGGGCACCGCCTGGCGGTAGCCCCACCAGGCTAGGGCGGCAATGCCCAAAAGCTGCAGGCCTCTTATCGCCAGCTCGGTCCAGTTGTACTGGCGCACCAGATCCATGCCCACCATGAGCTGCTGGATCAGGGTTACCGCCAGCAGCAGGCCCGCGTATAAGACGGTTAGCGGCAAAAGCAGCCCCGGCAGGCAGATTAGCGACGGGGCGAGGCTGCTGCCCAGATAAAACAGCAGGGCGAGGATCAGTGTAACCAGAGCGGATACTGCCAGGGAGTTGCCCAAAAGCTTAGCGCGAAGCTTGGGCATTTTGGCCCCGTAATATGCGTTAATTTGGGGAAGCCCTACGCAGCCGATTATGGTGCCCATGCCCGCCAGGGTGGTGGCGGTGGCTATATAGCCGCGCCCTTCTGGCCCTAGGGTTCTGGCTACGGCAATGGTGGTTATAGTGCCCAGCGCCATCGCCAGCGAGCGGGCCAGATAGGTCGTGAATATTTGGGTTATGAACTTGGGAATTTTGATCAAGGCTTACGTTGATTCGTGCCTGAGCCAAATATCTCCCCTGGACAGCTTCCGCGTTATCGCGGCAGAAATAAGATATGAACAGCTTAAAGATAGATCATAGATTTTGCTTAGCTCCCATGCTGGGCGCTACAGATCGGCATTTCCGTTATTTCGCCCGCCTGCTGACAAAACGGACGGTGCTTTATACCGAGCTTGTCAATATTCGGGCTATCACCGAGGGCAAGTATACTAGCTTTGCCAACTTTGACGAGCTGGGGTCTCCCGTGGCTCTGCAGCTGGCGGGCTGCGAGCCAGAGCTGTTCGCCGAAGCCGCGGCACTGGGAGAAGGGTGGGGCTTTGACGAGATTAATGTGAACCTGGGCTGTCCCAGCCCGCGCGGGGTTGACGGAGGCTTTGGGGCTAGGCTTATGCTGGAGCCGGAGCTTATGGCCCGCTGTGTGCGGGCTATGTGCGGGCGCGTTTCCTGTCCGGTCACCGTAAAATGCCGTTTGGGGGTGGGCAGTGACTATCCGCTGTCGCGCTTTGTTGATTTTGTGGGCCAGCTTCATGAAGCAGGCTGCTCTGTGTTTATTATCCACGCGCGCGGAGGGAATATAGAGTGGATGAACACCAAGCAAAACCGCTCTCTGCTGGAATTGCGCTATGACGATGTCTATAGGGTTAAAGAGCTTTTCCCTAATCTGGAGATAATCATTAACGGCAATATCGCCACTATGGAGCAGTGCCAGGAGCATTTGCGCCGCGTCGATGGGGTGATGTTGGGACGGGTGGCCTATCATAATCCGTTTGTTTTGGCCGATGTCGATCGGGTGCTTTACGGCGATGCGGATTTTCAGGCGCCTAGCCGCCGGCAGTTTTTGGAGGCTATTCTGCCCTACATCGCTGGGGAAATGGAAAAGGGCGTGTTTTTATCTCATTTTACCAGGCATTTGCTGGGAGTGTATCACGGCTGCCGCCGCTCGCGGGCCTGGAAGCAGTTTCTGACGGAGAAGACCGCGGATAAGCACGCGAGTTTGGACACGCTACGCCAAGCGATAGAGCTGGCTGAGCGCGAGTAAGCGGGAAACTCAATCTCATTAACTTAAGTAATGGCATTGGCGGAAAAATTGGTGCTGTTAAGCTAGCGATTGGCTAACGCGGCAGCATTTCTTAAATTCTTTTTATGGCTAAGGTAAAGATAGTTCCGGCCGCGGCACCGCCGATGTGACCCCAGTTGTCCAGATTAAAGCCAAAGGCGCCGTCCATGCTGAAACCCAGCACCAGTATGATAAGCAGGGTGTTGCGCACCGAATTAGCGTAATGCTGCGGGATTAAGCCCCATTTGTTGCTCAAGACTATGACCGAGGCTGCCACTCCGAATATAGCGCCAGACGCGCCGATGCCGCTAATCATGTTCATGTGCGCGGACAGCACGCAGCCGCCGATAGCGCTGAGCAGATATAAAGCCAGATAGCGCCATTTGCCCAGATAGGATTCGACGGTCGGCCCCAGCACCCATAAGGCGTACATGTTGCAGCCCAGATGCCAGATGCTGGCGTGCAGGAAGGCGGGCGTAAGGAAACGCCAATACTCTCCGCTGGTCAGCATGTTGGCCTTGCTGACCAAGATGTCCCAGATTAAGCTTGAATAGGGGTAGGGCAGAAGGCTGGGCAGGTCGCGGGGTGCTAAAGCGTACACCGCTACGCATATAACGATCAGCGTTTTGGTTACCGCGTTTGAGGTTTTGATGCCCGTTAGGGCTGGCTGATACTTGCGCTGGATCGTTTCCTGGAATTCTGGGCTTATTCTGCCCGTGCCCGCGCATGAAGGGCATTGGCTGGGGCAGTCCTGCTGGCCGCTTCCGCTGCAGGTGCGGCAGGTCATTTTTTTGCCATGCCATACCGAGGTCCCCTTGCCAGAGCAGGCGGGGCAGGGAATGTGGCCGGTGCCCTGGCAGTCGCGGCAGACTCCGCTGCCCTCGCAGCGGGGACATAACTGGCCTTCTTGGGGCTCTTTCACGGCGGGTATTCTCCTTGAAGCTGTTTTCGTGTAATATAGGAATATTAGTTTTACAACTTCTGGCCTGGCCAAGAAGCTCCTGGCTGGAAGCTGTGTTTAGCTGTATGCTGTTGTACTGACATTTTTAAGGATATTGGTTTTGGCTTAAATGCGAATCGTAGTGTTGAGCAGCGGATCGAGCGGCAATGCCGTTTTTCTAGAGATCGGCGGCAAGCGTTTGCTGATAGATGTGGGCATGAATCGGAGTTTTATTAAGCGGGAGCTTGACAGAGTGCATGTGCCCATCGGTATGCTGGATGGCATTTTTATCACTCACAGCCATCGCGATCATACCAGCGGACTGCCCAGCCTGCTAAAGCAGCTTGGGGCGCCTCTGCCTATATATATCGGCCGAGACACTGCGGAGGAGCTTAAACGGTTTAATATTATCGATCTGACGCATTATCCTTATCTGCACTGTATAAACAGCATGAAATATGTGGCTTGGGCAGACAGCAGTTTAACGGTTTTGCCTCTGAAGCTAGTTCACGATGTGCCGGTCTTGGGCTTTTATTTTGAAGCAGACGATGGGAACGCTGTATATATAACCGATACCGGATTCCTTCCCCAGGTTCATGCCAAGCATCTTTACGATCGCGAATACTATATATTTGAGAGCAATTACGATGAGGATATGCTGGTAAGCTGCAGTTATCCGGATGTTCTGAAGGCCCGCATACGCTCCGAAAAAGGGCATATGTCTAATGAGTATTCAGCGCACTGCATATCTAAGCTGATTGGACCGCACACCAAGAAGGTCGTCCTGGCCCATATTAGCGAGAACTCCAATACCGAGGATTTGGCACTGGTCGCCCATCGCCGGGCTTTGCAGGAGGGGAACTTCGATTTAAATAATATCGTATGTGCCCACCAGCGGCGCTCTCTGACTGTGCTCGATCCTAAGTATGGCGCCGCGCTGCATTGAGCTTTGTGCGAAGTTCCGTTTTATCAAGCTTCTGTATGCACCTTTAGAGCTGATAACTAGTCGAGGTCTTATGCGTGTTTATAAATCAATAATTGGGAGCCTGGCATTCGCTGTCTTGCTGTCGGCAGTTGTGCCGGCCCAAGCCGAGGATTACCGCGTCAAGTATACGTACGATACTTCTACAAATAAGGTTCTTACCAATGTAGATAGCAGCAATGCATTTCCCGATGCGGTTATGGGCAGGCCCAAGGGCAAATCTACATACATGCAAAAGGCTAAGGCGCGGCGGCAGGCCGCCAAGAAGCAAAGCGCGGGGGCTAAGAGCAATGGAGATGTTTCCGCTGTCCCGTCAAAAACGGCATCAGCTGCGTCTGCGCCTGCCAGGAGTACGGCTAAGGCTCCCAGCGGAAGAACGATAGTTAAGCGCACCGCAGACAAGCTTAAAATCCGCACCGAGGAAAAAGACATACTGCCGGCTCCGACCTTTGAATATGCTGTCAGCGGTTATGAGTATGCCGGCGATACCTGGGCATTCGCTACCTTTGATGCTAGGAAGCGCAGCCCCCGTATAGTCCGCTATTACGGCTGGCACGACGATGGCTCCGGCGCTCAGGTACAGGGCTGGTATAACGTTGACCTCAACCCGCTGATCCTTCAGGCATCAAAGGATGCCGGTGTTGATCCGCTGCTGGTGGAAATCGTCATGCGCTACGAATCGAATTTTAACCCTTATGCGCGTTCGCCTGTAGGGGCGGTGGGGCTGATGCAGCTTATGCCGGATACGGCCAGCGGTTTGGGCATATCCGATGTTTACGATGTGCGCGATAATATTCGCGGAGGCGCTCAGTACATAGCCTATCAGCTGGCTCGCTTCAACAGTGTCCCTTTAGCTCTGGCGGCTTATAACGCGGGGCCTGGAGCGGTGCTGGAATATGGGGGGGTTCCGCCTTATGCCGAAACCCAGTATTACGTGCGCACTATTTACGGCGAGTATCAGGCAGGCCTTAGGTACCGGCAGCAGCATCGCTGATAAAGCATTGCCGTTTGTTAAGCTCAGGCCTTAGGCTAAAGCCGTTGAAAGGATTCCCTAGGGGGCAAAGCGGGCATGGATAGGATAATCTGTATGCGTCAGATGTTACGGCTGCAAAAATGGTTTAGACGCTTCGCTGTGCTGGCGGTCTTAGTCCTGTGCGCTGTACCGTTGTGGGCCGATGCGCTGCGCTGTTCTATGTGCGGCAAGACTATCAGCGGCAGGTATTACAGGTCCAGCGATGGGCGCATCTACTGCATTGCTGATTACAATAAGAGCCGGCCGCGCTGCCATACCTGCGGCAATGTTATTGATGGTACGTATTATCAGGGTGAAGGCGGCACAAAAACCTGCAAAAGCTGCTATGCCAAATCTCGCCCGGTCTGCAAGCTCTGTCACAAAAAGCTTTTTGGAAGCTATTATTATGATAAGAGCGGCAACACCTATTGTTCTAAATGCCACGAGGCTACGCTTCCCGTCTGCTGCTGCTGCCGTAAAAAAATAAGCGGAATCGTTTATAACTTTTATGGCGGAGTCAGGGCCTGCCAGACCTGTAATTTTGATAAGCGCAATCCCCGCTGCGTTGAGTGCAACGGCCCCGTAAACAAAACGCACAGTCCGCCTCTGCCCTATTTTGGGGGGTATGTGTGCGAGAAGCACCGGCCTGTGGCCGTGACCGAAAAAGGGCAGATTAACGCGCTGCTCCAGTCGGCGCGGCAGAGCATGGTTAACGCTTTGGGGCGCGAAATGGAAATCCGCGGTTCGCGGCTCGAGGTAAAGCTGTCCAATCTGTCACAGCTTATGGCGGAGAGCGGGCAGCAGTCTGCGCATCTGCGCGGCTTCTGCCGAACCCGTACTCTTGGACCGCTGCGCTCGCACACCATTTTCGCGCTGGCAGGCGTCAGCCGTGAGCATATGCTGTGCGTTTTGGCCCATGAGCTGGGCCACGCCTGGCAGAACGAGAACAACCGCTTTGTGTCTTCGCTCCCCTCGCGTTTTAAGGAGGGCTTTGCTGAGTGGGTCTCTTATAAGGTGGCTAAGTTTAACGGTCTCGACGGCGAGGCCCAGCGCATAATTGACAATCAGGCTGGCGACGACTACAGCCAGGGCGTGCGCGATTTCTTAAATTATGAAAAAATGCACGGAACTAAAGCTACCCTGGAATTGGCCACGAAGAACGCTGTTCTATGATCTGTCTCATTAACTTAAGCAATACCCAATGCCATGACTCTTAAGTTACTGGCATTGTTTGATAAGTAGGGTTTGCTTTGGTTTTGGCAAATAATCAAGAATCTTAGTCAAATGGCATTGGGAAATAGAGGCAGTGTCATTAGCTTAAGCACTTTTCTGCGTTTTTCAGTATGCTTTGAGCGAATTAAAGCGCGTAACCAGTTCCGCGCAAGGCACATCTGAGCGCAGCGAAGCAGTGCCGGCGCGGAAGCTGGTGTAGCGCAAATACGCTTTAAGCTAATGGCATTGGGAATAGAGGGAACAATAATGGACGAAGTGCAGCGCCCTATTCTCCAGGGTGAGTATAAGCTGTCGAGGATAATTGAGACTACACAGGATAGCATCCTTTACTTTGGGTATGCCATAGCCGCTCCTGAGCGCCATTTTGCGGTGAGGGAGTTTAAGGTTGATATCCCCGACGGAGCGCTTACTCCCGAACGTTTGGCGTCACTGTCGTCGTATTTCCAGCCG
>JAFSXO010000171.1 GCA_017444045.1 bacterium
CCCGTAGCCATAATAATATAATCGGCGGTTTCGTAAAGGATAGTAAAGCCAAAGCCAAAGGATTTTTTTGCCGATACGCCGCCCATAAACAGAGCGTTGGCCAGGAACAGCTCGTTTATTCCTGTGCCCTTATCGCTGGCGTATATTCGCACATCCTCTTCGTTGATATTGACATTGATCTCCCCGGCTCCGCCGCCGTGCTTAACTATATTGCAGGCGAGCTCGGAGCAGCATGTGCACATGTCGGCCAGATCGTCTTCATCAAAACGGGAATCGGGATGGCTGTCCTGATAATCGTCGAACATCGTGTTGGCTATATCTATCGCCTCGTCTACGTCAGAAGCGCTGCGGATGCCAACTTTTGTCGCTTCGCTGAACAGCTTATTCGACTCAGCTCCCTTGAGATAGTCGTCGAATTCATCGTAGCCCAGCAGAATAAAGCGCCCTTCGGTAACCGAATAGATAGTCTCACAGTATACCTTGTGAGTGATCATCTCTTCCAGGCGAGACTTTAGGCTGTCCTGCTGGCGCAGCAGGCTGTTGGTCAGCTTAGCGAAGCGGGAGGCATAAATATCCATGACCTTTTCCGTGCGCTGCAGCTGGGCTGTAACCCGCATGACAATTTCGCTGCCTGTCATGGGAGCGCACCATACATCGCTGACGCCGTATTTGAAGCAGGCGGAGATCTCCTCAAGGCTGTGCCTCTGCACGAGCATTATTAGGGGACAGGAAGCGTACCATTCGTCGGTGCGCAGCTGGCGGCACATGGCCTCTACCATAATGTTGCCAGATTCCTGGATCAATAAAACCAGCATATAGTGCTCTTTTTGGCACAGAGACATGGCCTGCTGACAGCTGGTGGCGATGTCGGCCAAATACCCAGCCCTTTGCATGAGCGTACTAAAATATTCCCCGTATACCTGGTTGCAAACTATCAATATTTTAGTCTGTAGTCCTAGACAGTTCACGTCGTTGTCTCTCTTGCTGTTCTATTGCCCGCATAATGGCACTGAAGTAGTGTCTTATGTCTGCGTTGGCGCAGCGTAATCGCGGTGCCACTGGTCTGGCTTTAGCGTGCTTGCGCAGATCAGATGCCAGTGCAGGCAAGGCATGGGCTGTGCGCTGATACCTGCCTGCACTGGCAGCGATGGCGCTATTTACAGAAATGTTAATTACTATGTTAAAAAAATATGTCCTGCTAAGGCCGTGCAGTTCGGCAAAGGACTTTTCTTATTTCGCTGCGGCGTATAAATGACGCTATTTGTCTTGGATAATTTGCAATAAGCCTGTGTTTATAGCTTGAGATAATGCCGAAATTTAGCACTCTTTGTCAGAATATGCTGCTGTGCTGATCGTTAGTTCTCTAAACCGTGTTGCTTTTATAGAGCGCTGTTTTTTGGCTGGCAGAGCCTTTTTGTGTTACAAAAACATTAATTACTATGTTAAAAAATTGCCATGCCTTGTTGGTTAGGATGTACCTGATGGCCAATGCCAGTAACTTAAGATTCATGGCATTGTTTATTGCTTATTCATGTGCGTTAGCGTTACGTTATTGGTCAGCGTTCAAGCTGGCATACAACATGCGCAACACCGCAATACCCCCCTCAGCTCTGGCCACCCCCTCTGTCGCAGTCGCGACATCTCCCCCTGCCATCCTTTAGGGGGAGTTAGGATGTTAACACGTTAGCTAATCGCTAACTTATAACCATTGTCATCCTTTAGGGGGAGTCATAATGTTGGGCTAGCTGACGCTAAGTTACCGACATTGACCTGATGGCACTGGTTTTTTCGTGTGTGCCTGCAGCGTCATTCTGTAAAAGCAGGACAAGGCATAGGCTTCTAAAAATACACAAACTTATGGCGAAACGCAACATCTACCTAGCAGGCTTCATGGGAACCGGCAAGAGCACCATCGGCAAGGAGCTGGCCAGAGTGCTGGGCCGCAAGTTCGTCGATATCGACAGCGAGCTTGAGCTTAAGCATGGCTGCTCTATAGAGGAGATGTTTGCCAAGCACGGAGAAGCCTGGTTCCGCGAGCGCGAACGCGAGACCTGTCTGGAGATCGCCACGCTTGGCAACCGCGTGGTAGCCACCGGAGGCGGCGCTCTGCTCAATCCCGAGGTGTTCGAGGTATTCCAGGAAACCGGCCTGCTGCTGTGTCTTTACGCGCAGCGCGACTGCCTGCTGGAGCGTCTGAGCCGTTCTGACCGCCGCCCTCTGCTGAATGGCGGTGACATCGAAGAGAAGGTCGACCGTCTGTTAGCCCAGCGCCAGGAGCTTTACGACAAGATTCGCATCCATGTAGATACCTCTAATCTGACGCCAATGGAAACCGCCAAAAAGATCGCCGATCTGCTCAACGTGCGCCAGAAGATTTTGGACAAGCTGATGGATCAGTATATAGACCTTTGCTAAGCGCCATGTGCGGCGCCTGGCTGTCGCTATCGCAGAGACATGCCCATATGTTCGTAAGCGCGGGGCGCGGCCTGCCTGCCCCTGGGCGTCTTGGTTATAAAGCCCTCGGCCAGCAGATAAGGCTCGTATACCTCTTCCAGATTCTCCGGCTCCTCCTGGCAGGCGGCGGCCAGGGTGCCCAGGCCCACCGGCTCCCCTTTGTAGCGGTTGACAAGCAGGTCTAAAATCAGCCTGTCGATGCGGTCGAGGCCGCAGGAATCGATAGACAGGCGGTCAAGCGCATGGCCGGCCACTGCGCCGGTAATGATCCTGTCGCCGTTGACCTGAGCGAAATCGCGCACGCGTTTTATCAGCCGGTTGGCGATGCGCGGGGTCCCCCGGCAGCGCCTGGCGATCTCCAGGCTGCCCTCGTCGTCA
>JAFSXO010000023.1 GCA_017444045.1 bacterium
AGCTCAGTGTCGTTTAGTTAAGCAATGGCCAATAGATCCCCATTATGACTCCCCCTAAAGGATGGCAGGGGGAGATGTCGCGACTGCGACAGAGGGGGTGGCCACAGCTGGCGGAAGAATCGAAGTTTAACGCATGTTGTGCGCTAACTTATACGCTAATATACAACGCAGCGCTAACTCACATGAATTATCAGAACCAATGCCACGAATCCTTAACTAAATGGCATTGGCCTTAAGCTAATTGCATTGATCCTTAACTAAATGGCACTGACTGGCGGTCAAGGGAATTAAAACTAATTAATTTCACAAATTAATTTCTAAAAAATAAACTCCATGGCCTTTAAAAATCAATTGCCTGTCGTGATAAAGTGACAAACCCTTTTTTAGGAGGATTATCTATGAATTCAATTAACGGTTTTAGCAACTTTGCTAACGGTTTATCAAGCTTCCAGGGATTAGGCGTCGATTGGAGCGCCCTTACCGGAAGCGTAAATGTGGGCGCGCTGACTGCAGATAGCGTAAACCTTACGGCTCAGGCTGCCAACCTCACTGGAACCACAGCTACAAGCGGTGCCAAAAACGCCGCCACCGAGAACGCCGGCGATTACGGCAAATTCACAGAAACCTTCACCAAAGAGAACATCGCTTCTCTGCTGGGTCTCGATGTCAACAACCTGTCCGAGCAGGAAAGCAAAGACCTTCAGGAGCTGCTTTACAATCTGAACACGGCCAATGCCGAGCGTGAGGCCAACGGCGAGGCCGCCATGACCAAGGATGAGCTCAACGCCTTCCTCAAGGACGAGATCAATAAGAACAAGAACGGCGAGCAGTCCTCTTTAGGCAAATCGCTCAGCGATTTGGGTATAGATGAGCTCTCCGATCAGCAGTTCAAGAACATTACCGATGCCCTGAATGCTTACAACAAGGGCAATGCTGCCGAAGAAGAAAAGAAGGCCGAGGAGCAGCAGAAGAACGAGCAGCCTCAGCAGGCTCAAGATGCCGGCGAGGCCGGCGGTGCCAATGGAGCTGGTGGAGCTGGTGGTCCCAGCGGTGCCGGCGGAGCTGGCGGTGCTAGAGGTGCCGGCGGCGCCACCGGTGTCAACGACGCCACTAAAATGGAAGAGCAGCTTCCCGAGGATCTCAACGAGCTCCAGCAGATGAAGTCTGATGCCGAAGGCGAGCTGGGTGACATAAAGAACCAGATCGACGACAAAAAGGGTCAGATTAACGAACGCAAAGAGCAGATCGCCAAAGAAGCTCTGGAAGGCAAAACCGACATTCAGGATCGCAAAGCCCTCAGAGAATACGACGAAGCCAAGAAGGAATACGACGAGGCCAACAAGGCTAAGCAGGCTGCCCAGCAGGATCTGACTAAGGTCGAGCAGGAGAACTGCGCCAACGAGCAGGCTCTGTACGCCAATGCCAACGCCAAATCCCAGAACGCCTCCGAGCTGTCTTCAGCCCAGAGCGAGCTGGCTTCACTGCAGCCGCCTACACCGCCCAGCGGCGATGACGAGGACGGTTCAGCCCAGGCTGCCTATGAAGCAGAGTTAGCCGCTTATGAAGCTCAGAAATCTGAGCTGGAGAGCAAAATCTCTTCTTTAGAACAGGAGAAAGCTGAGCTCGAGACCGAGTTCCAGGAGCTGGAGCAGAAAAAACAGGAGCTAGCTCAGACCAAGGCCGACAAAGAGAACGAGATTAAAGAGCAGGACGACATAATGCAGAAGGCCCAGCAGAAGATGGATGAGGTCATGCAGAAGCTGTCCGAGGATAATCCCGAGGTTAAAGAGGCTCTGGAAAACGATGAGGAGCTCAAGGCCTTAGAAGCCGATGTAGAAGAGCTGAACAATCAGGTCACCGAGAAAGAGGAAGACATCAGCAAGATCGATGAAAAGATCAGCGCTGTTGAAGCCCAGGATCAGGCCGTTCAGGATATGCGCGAGGAAGAAGCCGACCAGGCCTTCCAGAAGGCTGCCGAAGAGGCTGGTGCCGACATCGCCGGCTCCATCGAGAATGCTCAGGAAACCGTAGCTCAGGACAAATACGGCAAAGCCTACGACGAGCTTACCGAAGACGAGAAACGCGCTATCGAGGTGGAGATCGATGGCGAGGTGACCACTTCCACCATGGAATGGGCCAAGGAAGAGCTGCAGAAGGATCCTAACAATCAGGCTGCTCAGGAGGTTCTCGAAAAGGGCCAGGCCAACCTAGACGCCCAGCAGGACAACGCCTTCTGCTCGCTGAGCCACGCTGTTGAAACCATGCCCAACAGCATGCGCGACGGAGCCAGCGAGGCTATGGAAAAGGCCATCGAAGAAGCCGAAGCCAACGGCGAAGATGCCAACCTTGCCGCTACGAAAGCTCTCTCCGATTACGTCAACCAGAACGCCGACAATCCCGATCTCAGCGATGAAGAGCGCGCCGCTCTTAACGACCTCGGCGTCAAGACCGATGCTTACTCCAAGACCTTAGAGAGAAACAATGAAGGCTACGAGATGCTCGTCGATGCCGGCTTAGCCGAAGCCGATGAGACCCGCAAGGCCGCTTCTGCCGAGACCAGCGCCCTCTACGCTCAGGTAAAGACCGGCGCCATGTCCCAGAATATCGCCGACATGATCACCGCCATGGAGTCCATGTTAGGTCTGCACGAAGGCAACAGCGCCGATGCTGCCAGGATCAACGAGATTACTGGCAAGAGCGGCATCAACTGCTCCACCACTCCTTGGTGCGCCGCCTTCGCCATGAACATGCTAAAGGACTATGGCGTACTCGACAGCTCTAGCTGCGCCAACATCAACTACTGCCCCGAGATTCGCAACTGGGCTAGCCAGCAGGGTCTCTGGGAAGGCAACGGCAACGGTTACGCGCCTCAGGCTGGCGACGCCATCCTCTTCGACTGGAGCCACAACGGCACCGCTCAGCACATCGGCGTGGTTACCAACTACGATCCCGAAACTGGCACGATTTACACCATCGAAGGCAACTCCAGCGACTCCGTAGCCGCCAGAACCTACAACATCAACAGCGCCGACGTTATGGGCTTTATCAACTGCGCCAAGCAGAATCAGTAAGCGTACAGACGCTTCTAGATAAACGCACAGCGTTTTAGGTAAACCATAAAAAGAAGGGCACCGCTTCAGCCTAGAGGCGGTGCCCTTCTGATTTCAGCCAAAGCTTCCTTAAATTAACGAGACTGAATTAAGCACATGTAGGCACCAAAGTCTCTTAGTTAAGCAATGACCTAATGTCGTTTAGTTAAGCAATGGCCAATAGCTCTTCATTATAGCTCCCCCGAAAGGCAATAGCTATAAGTTCCGCGCAATAAAGGAAAACAAGACAGCCTAACAAACTATTAAATGTTTGTGTATACGAGGAAATATATCCTTACAGCTTCGCAAAGGAGGATCGCCTATGCTAAAACGTTTATTTACGTTACTGGCTCTTATCACATTTACATGTGGCACCGCCTTAGCGTCTGTGCCCAGAAACAGCCTAGACTGGGTAGACGCCGTCCCTGGCCTCAAGGTAAAGAGTGTAGACTACGATAGAGATGAGTGCAGCAAAGAATATTACATGAAATCCGAAACAAGCTACCAGGTAGTTGTTGAAGGTTTTATGCATCGGGGCTGGGTTGTCAAGCATAAGACCCAAAACTATGAAGCTCCCAACATGCCCACTGTCTTTATGTCAAAGGATGACAAAAAGGCAAAGATCCATGTCGACCGCGAGCACGGCAGACGGGGTACCTACCTAGAATTAGAAGTCTCCATCGAAGATGTATTCGGCGATGACGACGATTATGATGACGACTTCGATGACGACGACTTCGATGACTAATTAGGCAAGTATGGGCACAGCCCCATACAATTGCCAATTAGCGAGCAGCAAACAGATGCGCTTAGGAAACACTTCAGCTGGCAGTGTATTTCTAAGCGCAAACTATGTAAGACAGTATTATCATGCATAAACATACAGCCATGGCAGATTACGTCACATGCGCATGGCCGAACATTTAATAATAGGAAAGGGAAGTAGCATTCCTACAGAGGGCAACATGATTAAACGCGCGATTATTTTAGTTATGGATGGATGCGGGGCGGGAACAGCCCCCGATGCGGCACTATTTGGCGACACCGGCGACTGCTGCGGCAATACCCTAGTTAACACCGCCAAAGCTGTAGGAGGGTTAAAGATCCCCACACTGCGCTCTCTGGGGCTGGGCAATGCTCTGCCTTTGGAAGGCGGCGCTCCCGTAGCTTCGCCTATCGGCTCCTTCGGCAGACTCACCGAGATCTCCATGGGCGGCAAGGATACCGTAACCGGCCACTGGGAAATGATGGGCGCCACAGTTCCCAAGCCCTTCCCCACCTACCCCAACGGGTTTCCCAGCAGTCTGGTAAAGGCTTTTGAAGAGGCCATAGGCATTGAAGTGCTGGGCAACAAGCCGGCCTCGGGCACAGCGATTATAGCCGAACTGGGTGAAGAGCATATGCGCACCAAAAAGCCCATCCTCTACACCAGCGCCGACAGCGTCTTCCAGGTCGCCTGCCATGAGGATGTTTATCCTATCGACAAGCTTTACGAGATCTGCCTAGCCGGACGCAAGCTCCTCACCGGCGAGCACGGCGTACAGCGGGTTATCGCCCGTCCCTTTGAAGGCCAGCCCGGCAAGTTCCGCCGCACCGAGCGCCGCAAGGACTTCCCCATCGATCCTCCCGAGAACACAATCGACCGCATTGCCGCTAAAGGCATAAAGGTTGCCGGCGTCGGAGTCGTCCCCGAAGTATTCGGCGGGCGCGGCTTCGCCTGGAAGAAGCGCACCCAGACCAATGCCGACCACTTTGCGGCCACTTTAGAGGCGATGGATACGGACTGCCGCTTCATCTTTACCAACTTTGAAGACTTCGACATGCTGTACGGCCACCGCCAGGATCCTCAGGGCTTTGCCAACGCCCTGGAAACCTTTGACGGCTATCTCAAGGAGATTATGGATCGCATGACCGAGGAAGACATCGTCTTCCTGACCGCTGACCACGGAAACGATCCCACCAGCCCCAGCACCGATCACGCCCGCGAATACGTGCCCATTCTCATGTACTCGCCCTCGCCCAGCGTTAAGCGCGGCGTAGATTTCGGCACCCGCAAAACTATGGCCGATATCGGCGCTACTTTGGCGAAAATCTTCGAGGTGGAGCCGCTGAGCTTAGGGACTTCACTGCTATAAGCGCTAGCTAACAGCGCAGTGCTAGAAGAAAGCTCTTGAGCAATAATAATTGCCAAGAGCTTTCTTCTATTTATGACCTGCTAGTAAGCGCTTCACTAGCTTCCGCGCCGGCACTGCCTCGCTTTGCTCAGATACGCTTTGCTCAGATATGCCTTACAGAACTAGTTACGCGCCAAGACATACAAAAAAAATGAATCAGCGCAAGTCGCTAAAAATCTCATAAATAAACCTAATCCAGCTAAAAAAGTCCCTTACCTCTTCCTCGGGTTTCAGCGTCTCATCGCCGCGATAGCGGGTTTGCAGGGACTTAAAATACTTGCTGTCGGAAGCGCTCAGCTCACGCTCCTTCTTTTTCTTATCCTTTTGGGCTTTGAAAGCGAAGGGATTAGATGTGTCGTACTCCATCAGCTCATCATCGTCATTGCCGTTATTAGCACCCTCAAATTCAGAAAAATCATAAGCCATAGCGGTGTCCTCCCTTCAGCAGATACATCTAAAATTAGGCATATTATGGCACTAATTCGCTGGCTAGGCAACTAACCTTCCGACATACATTGCAATGACAGTTACTGCTGGCGCATACTCAGGGATATGCGCTTCTTAGCCACATCGACGCTCAGCACTGTGACATCCACAATGTCACCGACGCTGACAACGTCAAAGGGATGTCTGACATAGCTGTCAGACAGCTCGGAAATGTGCACCAAGCCATCCTGGTGCACCCCGATATCGACAAAGGCCCCAAAATCCACGACATTGCGCACCGTACCGCGCAGCGTCATGCCCGGCTCCAGATCCTCCAGAGACATTATATCGGTGCGCAAAAGCACCGGAGGCAGCTCCTCGCGCGGGTCGCGTCCCGGCTTAAGCAGCTCCTTGGCGATGTCCTGCAGAGTGACAAGCCCGACCTGACATTCCTTGGCCACTTCTGACATGTCAACCGACGCGATCTTCTTGGCCAGCTCGGCACACTGACTGCGGCTGAATGTCTTCACGGCCAGGCCACAGCGCTTCAGGAGCGCGGTAGCCGCCGCGTACGATTCGGGATGCACCCCGGTATTGTCCAATATCTGCGCGCTGTCGGGCACGCGCAGAAAGCCAGCGCACTGCTCAAAGCACTTCGGACCTATTTTGGCCACCTTGAGCAGCTCCCTGCGGCTAGCGAACGGCCCATTGGCCTCGCGGTATTTAACGATATTCTGAGCCGTGACCGCGCTGAGCCCGGCAACTCGCTGCAGAAGCGCGGCCGAGGCCGTATTCAGATCTACCCCGACGCTATTCACGCAGTCCTCAACGGTGCCGCCCAAGGCTTCGTCAAGACGCGCCGCGGGTACATCGTGCTGATACTGGCCCACGCCTATCGATTTGGGATCGATTTTGACCAATTCAGCCAAAGGGTCCTGCAGGCGCCGGGCAATAGAGACAGCGCTGCGCAGGGAAACATCATACTGAGGGAACTCCTCGGCGGCCAGCTTAGAGGCAGAATACACCGATGCTCCCGCCTCGCTGACCATAGCGTAAGCCACTCCTTTGACCTCTTCGAGCAGCCCGGCCACAAATATCTCGGATTCCTTGGACGCCGTGCCGTTGCCAATGGCAATAACCTCGACATTATGCTTGGCAATCAGCGCTTTTAGGATGCTTTTGGCCTTCTGGGTCTCGCAATGCGGCGGGGTGGGATAGATCACCGCAGTGTCCAAGACCTTGCCGATGGGACTGACCACGGCCAGTTTGCAGCCCGTGCGGTATGCGGGATCGAAGCCCAAGATTACCTTTCCTTTAACTGGGGGCTGAAGCAGCAGAGGCTTTAGGTTGAGAGCAAACATCTTTATGGCCTGCTCATTGGCCCGGTCTGTAAGCATTCCCCGCACCTCGCGCTCCAGCGCGGGCGCCAGCAGTCGCCCATAGGCATCGCGGGCAGCCTCCTCTACCAATGAGCTGGAGACAGAGCCGCGCCGCACCGTCTGGGCTACTACCTGCTCCTGAGCGCGGCTGCTGTCCCAGACTAAAGAGACTTTTAGGGCCTTCTCCTTCTCGCCGCGGTTAATGGCCAGAACGCGATGCGGCGGAATGGTCTTAACGCTTTCCTGATAATCGGCGTATAGACTGTATGCATTATCGCCATCGGTACAGGACGAGCTTTTAACGACCGCCCGATCCTGCACAAAATCGCGCAGGCGCCCGCGCACCTCGGCGCTGTCGGAGATATACTCCGCAATAATGTCGGCAGCCCCCGCCAAGGCCTGCTCCGTATCGGCCACGCCCTTGTCCTCGCAGACAAAGGGCCGCGCTAAGTCGGCCAGACTGCCCTTGGCAATCCGCTGCTCCCAAAGCTTCAGAGCCAGCGGCTCCAAGCCCCTTTCCTTGGCGACAGTAGCCCGCGTGCGCCGTTTGGGACGGTAAGGGCGGTATATATCCTCTATTTCTGCCAAGGTCAGCGCTCTGTCCAACGCCTGACGGAGAGGCTCGTCATATTTGCCCAGCGCCTGCAGTGCGGAAGCTACCTCCTCGCGTCTTTCCTGCAGATGGCGCAAATAGGCCAAACGCTCGCCCAGCTCGCGCAGCGTCTGATCATCCATGCCCCCATGCATTTCCTTGCGGTAGCGCGCAATAAACGGGATGGTATTGCCGTCATCGATAAGCTTAATCACATTGCTGACTTCTCTGACGCTGCGCTTAAACTCACCGGCCAGCTGCGCACATAAATCAGGCATGTACAATCCTCCTAAACGGATTATAAAGGGCTCTAAATCCTCAGCAAACCACAGAGCAAATTTATCGCTGCAGAGATAAAAGCATCAAGAAAAACAAAACCAACCGCTAAGCTTTAGCCCGGCGATGCACCCGGCACAGCGCCGGCACCATATCCTCAATCTCCAGCACTTCAAATTCCAGGCCTTCTGCAATCGAGACCTTATCGCCGCGCTTGGGCAGACGGTCTAGCTGATCCATCACCAGACCTCCCACGGTATAAACCTCGTCGCGTTTAATAGTAACATCGACCTCTTCGCTCAGATCGTCGAGCATAACCGAGCCTTCAACCAGCCAGTATCCAGCGCCGCTGGCTTCGTCGCTCTTAATCGGCTCAATCTCCTCTCCGTCAAACTCATCGAACACCTCGCCGAAGATCTCCTCGATAATATCCTCCATAGTGGCAATGCCAGCAATGCCACCGAACTCATCTACAACGGCGACCATATGCAGGCAATTGGCGCGCATTTTATCTAAAGCATCATCAAGGTCCATGCTCTCCGGGAAGCTGGCGCATTCGCTTTTAATATCATCCATAGTGGCAGCCTGACCGCTCATACGCGCCTTAAAAAGATGGCGCACGTGCACCATACCCACGATGTGATCCAGGTTGTCCTGATAAACGGGATAACGGCTGTAGCCCTCTTCCTTAACGATGCTCAGCGCCTCTTCAATAGTGGCATCCTTGGATATGCCGACCACCTTTACCCGCGGCGTCATAACCTGGCGCAGGGTGTGCTTGCTCAGCTCGATAACATTCTGACACCAGTCGTTATACTTGCCCTCTAGCTGGCCCCGCTCGCTGCTCTCATCGAAGGCCAGAAGCAGATCCTCCGGCGTATATTTTTCAACCTCCTGAGAGACCGGAAGATGCAGACTGCGCAGCACGCTATTGCTGATGCAGTCGTTGAGGAACCACACGAAGGGCCAAAGCAGCACGCCAAGCCAGCGCATGGGCCGCTCCACCCAGCGCGCATACCTGAGCGGATTGTCTATGCCCAGACGCTTGGGAACCATCTCGCCCAGAACCACGTGAAGATAGGTAATAATCATCAGCGACAGAAACATCGCCACCCCATGCACAGCGGCATTATCTGGACTGTAGCCCATGTGGTGAGCTGCAGTAAGAAGATGGCGAGCCAAGGCGTTTTCGCTGACATAGCCCAGCAGCAGGCTGGCAAAGGTAACGCCTAACTGGGCGACAACGATATAGCGGTCGCGCTTAACGCTGTCGGTCAGCACGCCGTAGAGATTGCGCGCCCACTGGTGCTCAGCGCACTCCTGTTCCAGCTGGACTGGGGTAACAGAAATAGACACAAACTCCGCCAGCACAAAAAAAGCGTTGACGGCGATGAGCAAAAACAGCAGAGCCAGCATGAAAAATGTCGTCATATTCGGTCACCCTGGCGCTTTATGCGCACCTTGAGCACTTGCCGCTTATTCATCTCCAGCACGATAAAGTCATAGTTGCGGCAATGCACTACCGTACCCTCGCGAGGCACAGCCTCAGCTAAATGCATGACCAGCCCGCCCACGGTGTGGACATCCTTGGCATGCACATCGTCAATATCAAAGACAATCGAGTAATTCTCGGCCAGCTCATCTACTGTAACAGAGCCCCTGACGATATACTCTCCGGGCCGAACCTCCTGAATACCCTCATCGGTTTGCGCAATCTGGGGATCGAACTCGTCGTTTATCTCTCCCAAAACCTCTTCCAGGATATCCTCGATGGTCAGAATGCCTTCTGTGCCTCCGTATTCATCCTCCAAAACCGCCATATAGGCGCGCGAAGCCCTCAGCTTGTCCAGCACCTTATCGACACCCAAGGAAGACGGGCAGTAGACTACATTATGAACCATCAGCTTCTTTAGAGCCGCCCTGGACTTGCGGGAATTTCCGGAGCCAGAGCCGCTCAGATCGGTATGAAGCAGCTTTTTAAGGTGCAGAATACCGATAATGTTGTCCTCTGAGCCCTCGTAGACAGGAAATCTCGTGTAGGGAGACTTTACGACCATTTCCAGGATCTCGTGGCGCGGAGTGTCGATGTCTATGCACTGCATATTGCTGCGCGGCACCATAATATCGCGGGCGATGCGCGTGTCAAAGCGCAGCACATTTTCAATATACTTCTGCTCGGTAGCGTCGATATCGTCGCTGCGCTCAACCAAGCTGGACAGCTCCTCTGGCGAATGCGCATGGCGCTGGGTTTCGAGCTTCACCCCGAGAAAGCGCAGAAACAGCTCGCTGGATCCGTTAAAAATAGTGATAAAAATGCTAAATACCCGCAGCGACCAGATCATGGGCAAGGTCAGCAGCAGGGCAACCCTCTCGGTATAGCGCACCGCAATGGCCTTCGGCAAAAGCTCACCAAAAACCAGCTGCAGCACCGTAAAGAACATGATGATAAGCACGCTCAGCACGGTATTCCAGACATGCATCGGTATGCCCCAGGGCCTCTCGCCGAGTACGTCCGCCATAAACGGATGGAAATAAGGAGCAATGCACCGCTCAGCGATAATACCCAAAACAAGGCTGCATACCGTAATACCTATTTGGCAGGTAGCTACATAGCGATCCAGCGAGTTAGCGTTTTCAATATAGGGAAGCAGCTTGGATGCCAAAAAGCTGCCCCGCTCGGCCATCGCTTCTATCTTAATCTTTTTGGCAGATACGGTGGCAAACTCCGCAGCCACATACAGAGCACTGGCCAGTAGCAGGATTATAACAGCTAATATTATCGACAATAGAGACACTAGTATCTGCAGTTTCTGGTTTTAACGCCCAAAACCTTTACAAAAGAAGCCATGTCGTTTAGTTAAGCAATGGCCAGCCAGAAGGAGACGGAGACCTTGTATGCAGGTACTGCAAGGAGAATCGCGAAATTATTGGGCCGTTCTTGAAAGCTTAGGTTATACCAACCTTCATTAAGGAGCTCATATTTATGATCACCAAAGACAAAGTAGTGGCCATCAAATACGTATTAACCGACAAAGGCGGAGTAATATTAGACGAAACCGAGGGTGAGCCTCTTGAATACCTGCACGGCCACCGCAACCTAATACCCGGAATAGAAAAAGCCCTAGAAGGCCACAAAGAAGGTGACAAATTTGACGCCGTAATACCTCCAAAGGACGCCTATGGCGAATATGACGAAGAGCTGATCATCAAAGTCGATCGGTCAGTTATGGGAGCGGGAGAGCCAAAGGTAGGCATGATGGCTCGCCTGCTAACCGATCAGGGTCCGATGATAGCCCGCATTACCGAGGTTAACGACAAAGAGGTTACCTTTGACGCCAATCACGAAATGGCCGGCAAGGAACTCCATTTTGCCATTGAAGTGGTTTCGGTGCGACCCGGTACGCCCGAAGAGATCGAAGCTGGAAGCCTGCACAGCGGATGCGGCGGAAGCTGCGGCAGCTGCAGCGGCTGCCACTAAAGCGGACACCAGCATCATGGCCAAATCCAAATCCCCCCAGCCATTTCGGCCCATATTTATGACTCCGGAGTGCGCTGCAGAGACAAAGCAGGATCATTCTCGAAAGTCTGCTGCCGCACACCGCGAAGGCCATCACGGCGATTTTAGCCATGCCAGCCAGCACATGATTAGCGGCAAAGCCGAAATAGAATTCCCTTGCGAGTTTATGATTAAGGCCATCGGCCTTAAGTCAGACGACTTTGCCCGGCACGCACATAGCCTGGTCAGCAGGCATGCCCCCGACCTAACCCTGGAAAGCCTGAGCGTACGCGCCAGCAGCCAGGGCAAGTATCTGTCGGTAAGCATGACCATAAACGCCGTCAGCCGCGAGCAGCTGGACAGCATTTACCGCGAGCTGAGCGACGATCCCCTCATCCTTTACACCCTATAAGCTATGCAGCATCCCTCTATGCAGCATCCCTTTCAAAATACAAGCGGAACCATGGGGAAAGACCTAGGCGAGCCGTCGGATCTGCCCAGCGTTATCCGGGAGGATATGCTCATGCTGGCGCCCGTAAACCCCAGCCGGCTCTTTGCCACCTGGCACATATCCTACTCGACCCAAAACCGCCTGCGCGACTTTATCGGTGAAGAGGCCTTCGACACCTGCAGGCTTATTCTATCGCTAAAGCGCCTCGATTCAAACGCCGAAAGCCAAGCTGTCGACGTATCGGGACCAACCACGAGCTGCTATATATATTTGGAGAACCAGAGCAGCCGCCGCAGCGAGCTGTATCCGTTCGAGGCCGTGCACATGTACGGCGACCTATGCTATATAGCCAACGGCTCCTCGTACAGCATTACCCGCTCTGGACTGATAACACTCCCGCGGCCGTATATGTCACCCCGATGGGATGAAAAGTTTCCGCCCTGCACAGAAATGTACGAGCGCATCTTTCGGCGTCTGGATCCGCAAAGCACTATTGACCGCGAGACGATGACACTCGTTCAGCTCGGCGAGCTGCTCGACACTCAGCTGGGTCTCGTCACCAATTATTAGAGAATAGGAAGCTGCCATGACGGTTTCAGCCTCTGCCGGATATTTGTGCCTTTTCATACATGCGCATCTGCCATACGCAGCGCTCATAAGTGCCAACGCCGCCTATCACGACGAATGGCTGTGCGCATCGCTTTTTGAAAGCTATCTTCCGCTGCTGGAGCTGTTTGACCGTCTGTCTAAGGAGGGCATCCCCTACCGCGTCAACCTAGGCATAAGCCCCACCATACTGGAGATGATCAGCGATCCCAGCATCGCCGAGCGCTTTGATCGCTACCTAGACAAACGCCTAGAGCTGTGCCAAAAGGAACTGGCGTTCGCCTACGACGCAGATTCCCCGCAGCTTTTAGAGCTAGCCCGCTACTTTGCGGCCATAACCCAGCAGCGGATAAAAAGCTTTCGCGAAAATTACCGGGGCAAGGTAATAGCCTCGCTGAACCGGTTGGTCAAGTGCGGGCATTTAGAGCTGCTGGCAGCCTCGGCAACGGGGGCATATCTGCCCCTTTTAGGCCCTGCGCCCGATATGACCCAGGCCCAGATAAAGGTCGGAGTGCAAAGCTACGCTCAGTATTTCTCCGTAGCTCCGCGCGGCTTTTGGTCCTTTGCCGGCGGTTACACGCCCGAGATGGACGAACAGATTATTAAAGCGGGACTGCGCTACACTCTGGTGCGATCTGTATCGGTTATCGGTGCCGACCCTCGCCCGCAGGCTGCTTCATTCCGCCCCGTGCGCACCCCGGCAGGGCTCACTATTTTTGCCAGCGACACCGAGGCCATGCTGGATGTATTCCACAGCCGCATGGGCTATATTTACGCGTTGGACAATCTGGCCGTAGGCCCGCAGCAGCAGTCCGACAGCGGACAGAAGGACGCCGCTGATGACGATGAGAACGCCTGGACACACAACTACTACTGCCGGACCAGACCTGGCAGTACCCGCCAGTTCTACAATCCGCAGCAGGCAGCTGCATCTGCCAGAATGCAGGCTCAAAGCTTTATAAGCAACCGCCTGCGCCAGGCGGACTGGATAAGAAAAAGAATCGAGCTTCCCGCGGTAATAACGCTCTCGCTTAAAGCGGAAATGTTCGGGCAGAGCTGGTACGAAGGCACTATATGGCTGGAGGAGGTTCTGCGCCTGCTTTCCCGCGAAGACAGCCAGATAAGCAGCGCTCACTTTTCCGAGCTGTGCAGCAGCTGCGACCTGCAGGTATGCACCCCTAACGCCGGCTCCAGCACCCGCGGATCCTTTAACGCCAGCTGGCTGAACGAAAGCTCTTCCTGGATTTACAGGCACATTTACCTGGCCGGAAACCGCATGCTGAAGATGGCCAAGCTGGGCCACCAGAATGACGAATATAAGCTCCGCCTCATCAACCAGGCCGCCAGAGAGCTGCTGGCAGCGCAGAGCTCAGACTGGCCTACGCTAATCACCAGCGGAATTTACGGCAGATGGGCGCGCAAAACCGTAAAGCGCCATTTAGTTTCGTTCCACAAGCTTTTCGATGATTTGCGAGAAGGCAAGGTAGATCAGGACGGACTGCGAAAATTTGAAGAGCGCTGTCCAATATTTGCCAATATCAGCTATAAAGACTGCTTCGACACCTCAGAAAGGCCAACTCCCGCCATGCCCAACAGCCAGCCCCAACATAATACCCCCACCCTATCAGTCGACAAAGAAGAAGTCATCGCCGGCATCGTTCAGATTCAGAAGGTCACCCGTGAGCTGGCCGTCCTTTGCCAGCAAGCTCTGGCCACCGACAAGGACGTATCGCTCGACATTTCCGCCAAAGCCTGCGAATCCGTAGCCATAGTAGAGGATCTGGCCCGCCGAGCCTGCGATCCGAACGCCATGAACCGCTATCTTGACACGACTACCAAGCTAGAGAATATCATCAAAATTATCGCCGACACCAACGACACTCAGGAGCTGCTCAGACTGCACAGCGAGGCCATAGACGCCGTAGATGCCTGGGCAGACACCGTTGAGTCTCTGCTAAAAAGCATTATCGCTCAGGCCAGTTAAATATGCGCAGTTTTTTTCTAAAGCTTTTCAAATGGGCCATAATTCTGGCCTTTTTAGCCGGCGCGGTTTACGGAGGAAGGCAGTTCTACCGCAACCGACAGATGCTGTTAGCCTATTTGGGCGGCCCTGTCCCGAGCAGCTCGGAAAAGCCAAATGAACAAGAGATTACAGTGGGCATCTGCGACCGCCCCGCCTCGTTAGCTGTTTACGCGGCAGTAAGCAAGCGCGACGCTTCAAGCAACAGCCAATGGCTTAAAGCTAAGCGTTTTGGCAGCTACGAAGAGCTATGGGAGGCTCTGGAATTAGGCACCATCGACTATGCCTACGTCAGCCTAGACCAGCTGGCCCGCCAGGCCTTCATAACCTCCCCGTGTGTCATTTTTCCTTATGCCCAGAGCACAGGCAGCGACGGAATCGTATGCTCTTCCGCCTGGGACAGCCCTACCCCCGGACATCCCCGCCACATAGCCTGCGTAACCGGCAGCACGGGCGAATATATCGCCAGGCTGGTCTGCGACAAATACATGGACAGCAGCACCCCTGTAGAGCTGGCGGGCGCGGCCAGCGCAGCCGAAGCTCAGGAGCTTCTCAGCAGCGGACAGGCCGAAGCCCTGGCAGTCTGCCAGCCGCTCCTCGGCGAGCTGATCAGTAAGGGCTATAAGCTGCTCACCAATGAGGGCATTCCCATCATAACCGAAGTCTGCGTCGCTAAGAATCACTCTTTAGACAGTAATTCCAAGAAGTATGCGCTTAGGCTGTTTTTAACCGCTACCAGCTTCCGCTTCTCAGAGAATCTGATCCAGCGCCCAGGCCCAATGTATTCGCTCATAGCCAAGATTAGCGGACTAAAGCGGGACGAGGTGCGCGCCACCATGCAGTCAGGGCTGTCCTTCATTACGCAGGATGAGGCTGTCAGTATGCTCAAATC
>JAFSXO010000172.1 GCA_017444045.1 bacterium
AGCCAGAACCTCTTTGTAAGCGGCAACGGTCTTGGGGCCGATGTCTAAGCCCATTCTGTCGGCGGGGATATTCTCCACATCGTAAACCTCGTGAGGGGCATTCTCGGCGAATTCGGTAGCGCCCACTACGTCGACGGGCAGCATCAGCTTGGTAGAAGTGCCAGCGGCCTTCTCCTCGATGCGCTTGGGAACCTCTAAGTCCTCATCGCAAAGGGAAGTACCGATTTCAAGGCCATGCGATTTCAGGAAGGGGAAGGCCATGCCGCCGCCCACCAAAATGTAATCGGCCTTGCCGATGAGATTCTCCATCACTCCGATCTTATCGCTGACCTTAGCGCCGCCCAGCAGCACCACGAAGGGATGGCCGGGGTTTTCCATCAGCTTGCCCAGCTCGCTGAGCTCTTTTTCCATCAGCAGGCCAGCCAAGGAGGGCAGATACTCGGTCACGCCGGTCGTAGAGGAATGGGCGCGGTGAGCGGAGCCAAAAGCGTCGTTCACGTATACATCGCCGAGCTTAGCCAGCTTCTCGGAGAACTCGGGCACATTCTTAGTCTCTTCGGCATAAAAGCGCACATTCTCGAGCACCAGGATTTCGCCAGGCTTAAGGGCTTTGGCCATGGCTTCGGTCTCTTCGCCGATGCAGTCGGGAGCCATCTTGACCTCCTGGCCGAGCAGCTTGCCCAAATGAGCGGCTACAGGCGCCAAAGAGAACTCCATTTTACGCTCCCCTTTGGGACGGCCCAAATGGGACATAAGCACGATAGAAGCGCCTTTTTCCAAAAGCATTTTTATGGTGGGCAGAGCCGCACGCACGCGGGTGTCATCGCCAACAGCGCCGTCTTTAAGGGGCACATTGAAATCGACGCGCACCAGAGCGCGTTTGCCGGTGAAATCGTAATTTTCGATAGTCTGGAAATCCATTTTCCCTCCAAAGCGGCCAGAAAACCAAGGCCATAATCTGCCAGAAAAAGCCCAGGCGAATCTTTCGATCCGTCCGGGCTCTCAGTTAAACGCTAGCTATAAGCTACTTGCGGGTGATAACGCTCAGCTTGCCGGTGGCCATGTAGTTGCACAGGTCGGCGACGCGGTTGGAATAACCCCACTCGTTGTCGTACCAAGCCACGATCTTGACCATATTGCCCATAACCATGGTGTTGGGGCTGTCGACGATGCTGGAACGAGGATCCATCTTGAAGTCGACGGAGACCAAGGGCTCATCGGACACGCCCAGAATGCCGGCCAGCTCGCCGTTGGCGGCTTCGCGGAAGGCGTTGTTGATCTCTTCGGCGGTCTTGGGGTTCTTAACCTCGGCTACCAGGTCAACTACGCTGACGGTAGGGGTAGGAACGCGCATGGCATAGCCATCGAACTTGCCCTTCAGCTCGGGCAGAACCAAAGCCACGGCCTTAGCGGCACCAGTGGTGGTGGGGATCATGGACAGGCCAGCAGAGCGGGCGCGGCGCAGATCCTTGTGAGGCATGTCGAGGATCTTCTGGTCGTTGGTGTAGGCGTGAACGGTGGTCATCAGGGCCTTTTCGATGCCGCAGAAATCATTGAGAACCTTGGCGAAGGGAGCCAAGCAGTTGGTGGTGCAGGAAGCGTTGGAAATGATGTTGTGCTTCTCGGGATCGTAATCCTTGTGGTTTACGCCCAGAACGATGGTGATGTCCTCATTCTTCGCGGGAGCGGTGATGATGACTTTCTTGGCACCAGCTTCAATGTGCCAGCCAGCCTTCTCTCTGTCGCGGAACAAACCGGTGGACTCGATCACGATGTCAACATTCAGCTCTTTCCAGGGCAGGTTCTTGGGGTCTTTCTCTGCAAAAATCTTAATGGTCTGACCATTGACCACCAAATTGCCATCTTTTACTTCAACGGTGCCGTTGTAGATGCCATATGTAGAGTCATACTTCATCAAAAGGGCCAGGGTAGCGGGATCGGTGAGATCGTTGACGGCGACAACTTCCAGAGTGTCAGCGTAATGCTCCATGATCATCTTGCAAGCCTGACGGCCAATACGACCGAAACCATTGATGGCAACACGAACTTTGCTCATATTATCCTCCAAAAAAATCGTCCTCTACAGGGACAATTAAAGCATTCGCGGTGATAGGCTTTTGCGTTACAAGACTACCACCAAATATAATCTATTCTGAAGCCGGAATTACCAGGCCAACCGCAGATTCCCTATCACCGAGAATTAACTTTATCGGCGAGTTCTTCAAGCTTGGCCAGCTTTTTTCCGACACTTGCCCGCGTCAGGGGCGGGTCCAACATTTCCCCCAGCTCGCGGTACGATAAATCTGGATTTTCTAAACGCAATCTGGCTACTTCTGCCAAGACAGGCGAAAGTCCCCCTAAAATATTGTTATCATTTAAAATTTGCAGCTTTTTTATCTGCCTTACCGCCGCATCGGCCGAGCGCTTGATGTTGGCCGTTTCCGCGTTGACCAGGCGGTGCAGATCGTTGTTGGTCTCCCGTATGGCTCTGATGTCCTCAAACTCCAGGCGCGCCAGCGTAGCTCCCAGCAGAGACAGAGCCACCGCCACATCCTCGGCCCGTTTTAGGCACACCAGCTGTCCCTTGCTCTTGGAGACTAAGCCGGGCTCGGTCTGCTCATCGCGCAGGCAGCTCAGCAGCAGATACGCGCTGTCAAGAGAAACAGAGCCCCACTCTAAATAATAGTCCTTGTGGGGATCGGCGACCGTTCCGCTGACCAGATACAGCCCTGCCATCCAGGAGCGCCGGCAGCATATATCTCTGAATTCCGGCAGACGGCAAAAGTCCGGAGGCAGCTCGGGCAGCTCGATAAGATAGAACGGATGCTTTCCCTCTTTGCTGCGCTCCTGCCGCCAGCTGTAGGCCAGACCGCACTGCTTTAGCATGGCGATAATCGCGCGCACTGTGGCCCCGTGGGTGATGCGCAGAACCGCCCGACCGTAACGGCGGAAGTACTTGGCCCCGGCCAGCGCACCCATCAGAAACGGCTGACGGCAGCAGACATCTAAGGAGCGGTGAGCTACTTCATCGCGCACCTTCAGCGAGAACGAATCAGCCATCTGCCCTCCCCTCTCTGCCTTGAGCATCTTCCATGCCTTTGACGGCAGCTACAGAATAATAAAATTTTATGTGACTGTAGCGTTATTCCTTGTTAGAATCGTTGCCTGTCGGCATATCGCGCGTCCATTCGATAGGCATTACCCCATCGGCAGGCGTTATCTCCTCTAAAGGAGGCAGGGCTTCCACCAGCTTAACTGTCTCTACAGAAACATAGGTTACACGCTTGATAAGATCGACTATGTACCGAGGATTGTCGCTGTACAGATTGGGATCGCTGACTATACCCGAGTCCTTATCGGTCTTAACCTGGTACATATAGATCAGCCATTCCAGGGGCGAGCGCCCATTGACGATGTAATCATGCGCCCTGGCTGGAATACCGCGTAATGTAAGATTCTCGTTATAGACCAGCACGCTCCTATCTTCCAGAACCGACTTTTTGCCATCGTCACCGCTGACAGACTTACCCCAGCGCATTTTGGTTAGCCTGCCGGGATCGCGGCGAAGCTGCGGATCATCGCTAATGTAACGCTCGTCTAATGGATAGCTGGGCCCAGTTTCATATTCAAGGTGGAGCTGAGCCAGCTTGCGCCCTGTTAGGGAAAAGGCCAGGAAGTCTCTGGCAAAGGGGATGCGGGGCAGCTCCTTTTTCAGATTCTCGGCAAAGCGCTGACGATATTCAGGGCTGTGCAGCAGGCCATAAACGTAGAAGAATATGTCCTCCTTGGTGATTTCCTCTCCAGCCGCCTGGGAACGCGAATAAGGGCCGCACTCCCTAAAATCGGCCAGGCTCTTTTTCTGCTTCTTCAGCTTGTCAATATGCATCTGGTAGTCGGCGAAAATGCGAGGGTAAACCCTGCGGAAGGCAGCCAGGGCTTCGTCGGTGATGGCCTCGCGTCTGCGCCAGCGCGTGGAGCGGCTTGGCGCATCGGGGCTTGAATTTTTTTCAGCGCCAGCCACCCTCTGACCATCGTTATTGCCAATTAAGCCGCCAGTCGAAGCTTCGCTGGCGCTGAACGATGAAGCATTAAGAGAGAGAG
>JAFSXO010000173.1 GCA_017444045.1 bacterium
CCCGGCTCGTCTTGCGGTACCTGCGGAACACCTTTGGCGTGGTGGGAGAATATTCCCATCCTTTCGTACTTTATGCTGCGGGGCAAGTGCCATACCTGCGGTTCTACGTTTTCCTGCCGATACGCTGGTGTTGAATTTATGTCAGGCTGTATGGCTGTAGCTCTGCTGCGCTTGTGCGGCGGGGTAACCTGGCATTACATTTATATGTACGTGTTCTATGCCTATCTTTGCGCTGTGTTTTTTATGGACTTTGACAACTGGATCATTTTAGACAGCGTGTCTCTGTCGGGGACGCTTGTCGGTCTTATTGGCAGCCTTTTCACCGTGCAGCGCCTGGATATAGACTATTTTTCCGTCGTTTGGCTGAACAATCTGCTCTCCTCTCTTTTAGGAGCGGCCATCGGTGCTTTGCTGTTTTGGGCTATTCAGTTTTTGGGCTCGATCATAATGCGCCAGGAGGCTTTGGGAAGTGGAGATATCAAGCTGGCCGCGCTCATCGGGGCGTTCCTAGGTTGGCAATATGGGCTTCTGGCGCTGATGCTTAGCTTTGTGCTGGGCGCTGTTACTGTTCCTCTGCTCATGCTTCTGCGCCGCCAGAGCATGGGAGGCCCCCTGCCCTTGGGAACCTTCATGGCCATAGCGTCGATGCTGGTCGTGTTCTATGGCGATCGCCTAATGCATATACTCCTGTATTGGCCGCTTTATTTTGGCCTTTTTCCTTAGGAAGTGGCAGAGAATAACATTATTGCACTAAAATGTTAAAATTTTTTTTATCTTTTAAACTGGGTTTTGTGGTAAAATATAATATGTAGTAATATTTTAAGTACTTTATTAGTGCTAATGTTTATGTGGATATCGGAGGAAAGCAGATGCTGAAGAATAGAGCTGCAGGCTATTTTGGCTTTACTCTTGTAGAAATCATGGTTGTGATTACGATCATGGCTGTGCTTTTAGCTATCTTTTTGCCAAATATTTCGCGTTCTAGGCAGCAGGCTCTGCTGGCTTCCTGTGAGAGCAATCAGCGCAATTTGGCAGCGGGACTAGAGCTGTATAATACCCATTTTAAGCGCTATCCCACACAGCTGCCGGCATTGTATCCTGACTATATGAAAAGATGTACCTGCCCTACCAATATGTCTGACTATGAGTATTATGCTGATGCAGAGGGGAAAACATACACTATTGAATGCAAGGGTACACACCATCTCGGCGTTGAGAATATGGAAGAGGGCTTCCCCCAGTATTCTCCGGTTATCGGTTTGATATTGCGTGAGAGCCAGATCAACCAAGCCAGCGGAGGCGGCGGGAACTAGCAGTTAATAATTCAATGCCAGTAACTTAGCGAAGCATTCTTGGGTTAGTGGCTAGGATAAAGAAGGCTAGTAATTGTTGTAATAGAAATGGCTTTTGGTGTGCTGTTGAGGCACCTCAAAAGCTATTTTTTGCTTGATTTATTTTTAATACGAACCATGGGGGTATGCATGAGAAATAATATTCGTGTCGCTATTTGGGGCTTTGGTGCAATGGGCAGCGGTATTGCCAAGGTCTTGCTGGGTAAGCAGGGCGTGGAGATCAGCGGTGTCTGCGATATCGCGCCTCAGAGAGTCGGTCGCAGCATATTTGAGCTGCTCGGTGCTGAGCGCGGGCAGAGAGAGGATGTCGCCGTAACAGCTGAAATCGGCGAGGTGCTGGCTGCTAAGCCCGATGTCTGCATTCTGGCTACAGATTCGTTTACGGTTAAGGCATTCCCCAAGATCAAGGCTATAGCTGAGGCGGGAGTCAACGTTATTTCTACCGCCGAAGAGATGAGCTATCCAAAAGCTCAGAATCCCGAGCTGGCGGCTCAGATCGATGCAATTGCCAAAGAACACGGGGTTACGGTTCTGGGCACAGGTATTAATCCTGGCTTGATGATGGACCTGCTGGCTATCTGCCTTAGCGGCTGTATGACCGATGTCGAAAAGGTTATCTGCAAGCGCGTCAACAGTCTTTCGCCGTTTGGCCCGGCAGTTATGGAAGAGCAGGGTGTGGGATTAACTCAGGAAGAATTTGCCAAGAGAACGGCAGATGGCACTTTGGCGGGACATGTCGGTTTTGCCGAGTCGGTTGGCATGATCGGCGAAGCCCTGGGCTGGAATATCGATAAATTCGAACAGCAGATGCAGCCGATTGTAACCAATGTAGACCGCCGCTCTCCTTATGGTTTTGCCGCTAAGGGCGATGTCGCCGGAGTTAATATGACAGGACAGGGCTATGCCGATGGTGAGCTTAAAATCGAGATGATCCATCCTCAGCAGATAGAGCCGGAAATGGAAGGAACTCATACCGGCGACTACATTACTCTGGTAGGTACTCCGCCCGTAAATATGGTGAATCAGCCCGAGGTCGATGGCGGTATCGGCACTATAGCTATGTGCGTCAATATGATACCTCATGTCATTAATGCCCGTCCGGGTCTGAAGACCATGATCGATCTGCCCGTTCCTCACGCCATAATGGGTGACTTCAGAAATCTATTAGAGGACTAGGGGGGCGCATGGACGAGAAACGAGCTGTTAAGGGCGACTGGGTGCGCCTGCATATTGTGGCCATGGAGCCGGCGGAGCGCGCTGAGCATTTGCCGGAGGACACCAAAAACGTGCCGCTGGAAATGTGGGTTAAGGGCTTCCTGCAGAATGAAACAGCCGAAATTGGCGACGAGGCGCAGGTGATGACCCGTACTGGGCGGCTGGTCTGCGGTATTTTAACTGAACGCAATCCCGGCTATACGCACAGCTTTGGGGATACTGTGCCCGAGCTTCTTCAGATTGGTCCCCAGGTGAGAAGTATTGTCTTTGGAGGCGAGCAATAATATGGCAACTGACAATAGCTACCAAGCGGTGATGGCTCGCAAAAACGAAATAATGAAGGCCGCGGTTGGGGTTGATTACGGCGTTTATGAAAGCGGCTCCATCGCTTTTGACTACGAAGGCATGATGGCTGCTACCGGTTATTCTTTAGAGGATGTGCAGGCTATTCAGCGGGGATTTTGCGTGGGCGGCACGCCGCTCATGGAGCTGAAAAATCTTACAGCTTTGGCCCGCAAATTAGCGCCTAAAGGCTACGGAGCGCGCATATTTGTTAAGGACGAGGCCGCCAATCCTTCGGGAAGCTTCAAGGTGCGCAGGGCAGCCAGTTCGGTATATGCAGCTAAGCAACGCGGCTATAAGGGAGTTATTTCGGCTACCTCTGGCAATTACGGAGCGGCTGTAGCCTCCTGCTGCGCCAAGGCTGGCCTGAAGTGCATAGTAGTCCAGGAATGCTTCGATTCGCATGGCCTGGGCCAGCCAGAAATTGTGGAAAAAGCGCGCAAATGCGAAGCATTGGGAGCTGAAGTGATTCAACTCACAGTTGGTCCCGAGCTGTTTTACATATTCCTGCGTCTGCTCGAAGATACCGGATATTTCAACGCCTCGCTTTACACCACTTACGGTGTGCAGGGCATCGAAACCTTAGGCTGGGAGATCGCCCAGCAGTTCCGCGAACAGGTCGGCAAGGATCCGGCGATGGTGGTCTGCACCAATGCCGGAGGCGGCAACCTAACGGGAACGGCCCGTGGTCTGCTAAAGGCCGACTGCCACGCCCAGGTCGTTGGGGCCAGCGTGAATCTGAAGGGTCTGCACATGGCTTCTGACCGGCAGTTTAACCGCAAGTCCTTCACTACCGGCCACACCGGCTTTGGCGTTCCCTTCTCGACCTGGCCTGACCGCTCCGACGTGCCGCGCAGCGCGGCGCGCCCCTTGCGCTATATGGACCGCTATGTGACGGTTAACCAGGGCGAAGTTTTTTACATTACCGAAGCATTGGCTTCGCTCGAGGGGCTAGAAAAAGGCCCTGCAGGCAATACCTCACTGGCCGCGGGCTTCTATTTAGCCCAGACCCTGCCGGAGGACGAGTGCCTGGTGGTGCAGGAGACCGAATATACAGGAGCTGGCAAGCATGTAAACGCCCAGCTGTCCTTTGCCCGCAGCAACGGGATAGAGATTAAGGTCGGCGATCCTGCCGAAGAGGTGCCCGGTACCAGTATCGTGCTGCCCGCCCATCCGAGTATGATCAAGGCGCGGGATATCGACATGCAGAATCTGCGCAGGTCGCTCATTAAGCATGCGGTTAGCACGCTGCCCGGCTGCGAGGAGAATAAAGCGGCTGATCTGGCGCAGAGCGATATAGAATTCTTAGCTGCTGAGACTAAGAGCAGTGCTGACTTTGTGAGGGAGGCTTTATGAAACGCGCAGACGATTATCAGGCGCGCAGGGCGCATTTGGCAGAGCTGAGCGATGAGCAGCTAGAAGAGCGCTTTTGGGCGCTGACAGGAAAGCTGGTCGATCCTTTGCTGCAGCTGGGCCGCGACAATACGACGCCGGCTATAGAGCGTTCGGTTTTGCTGCGCATGGGCTTCTCTTCATTAGAGGCCCGCGACATCGTTCAGGGCTGTCTGGAGCGCGGACTGCTGGGACATGGTGCTGGCAATGTGGTGTATCGCTTATCTAAGAGCGAGAAGCTGGAGCTGCGCGAGGCTGGACTTAGCTTAGTAAACGGCGAGAATTGGGATAAGGCAGTTGCGCTTTTCGCTAAAAGCGCCGCCGCGCCACCGGAGGTTAAAGCGTAAATGTCTGATTATCAGTTAGATCCGCAGCAAAAAATCGATGTGGCGGCCGTGCTTGAGGATTTGGAGCATTACCGTCCCCGGCGCCGGGGCTGGACCTGGCGCGAGCCGCAGGCCGATCTGCACATGGGCCCCTTTGTTTACCATGACTGCACTAAGCCGCTCAAGAGCAGCGTACCTTTGCCTCCCGCGCATTACTTCGAGGATATAGACCCTCAGCCGGCTCCCGTGATTACCACGGAGATCGCTTCTGGCCGTTTTGAGGACGATATCCGCCGTATGCGCTTGGCCGCTCATCATGGCGCCGATCATATTATGGTCATTCGCACCGCCGGACAGTCGCACTTTGACGGGCTGATCGAGGGCACTCCCCAGGGCATGGGTGGCGTGCCGATTACCCGCAAGCAGGTGCGGGCTCAGCGCAAGGCCTTGGACATGATTGAGGACGAGGTAGGGCGCCCGATCAACTATCACTCGTATGTCAGCGGTGTAGCCGGCCCCGATATCGCGGTGATGTTTGCCGAAGAGGGAGTTAATGGTGTGCACCAGGACCCTCAGTATAATGTCATATACCGCAATATCAACATGGTGCGCTCGTTTGTCGATGCCTGCGAATCCAAAAAGCTCATAGCCTGGGCAGATATGGCGCAGATCGACGGTGCCCACAACGCTAACGCCACGGCGCGCGAGGCCTGGAAGGTCATGCCCGAGCTGATGGTGCAGCATGCCATCAACGCGCTGTTTTCGGCCAAGGTGGGAGTTAGCAAGCGCAATATCTGCCTTTCGACGGTTCCGCCTACGGCTACTCCGGCGCCCTGCGTGTATATGGACCTGCCCTATGCGGTAGCCCTGCGCGATCTGTTCCATGAGTATCGGATGCGCGCTCAGATGAACACCAAGTACATCGAGTCCTCAACCCGCGAGGCTACGGTTACCCATGTGCTGAATATGTTTATCTCCAAGCTGACCAGCGCCGACATTCAGTCCACCATTACCCCTGACGAAGGCCGCAACGTACCCTGGCACATTTATAATATCGAAGCCTGCGATACGGCCAAGCAGACCTTGGTGGGCTTAGATGGCCTTATGGAAATGGTCGAGCTGAAGAAAGACGGCTATCTGCGCGAAAAGGCCAGAGAGCTGAAGGAACGGGCTGTGCTATTCCTGGAGGAGATGATCGAGCTGGGCGGCTACTTTAACGCTGTCGAGGCGGGATTCTTCGTGGACAGCGGCTGCTATCCCGAGCGCAACGGCGACGGCATAGCCCGCGCTGTTGACGGCGGCATTGGTGCCGGAACCGTCATCCCCAGGGAAGCCGATTATATGGCCCCGGTTACCGCGCATTATGGCTATAACAATGTCGCCCAGTACGATCTGGGAGCCGAGGACAATCCCAGCTCTCTTATCGGCGGATGCACCCTGGAAAACCCCGATAAGATCGTCTATATCGATGAGCTAGACGACAGCGACAATGTGTATCTGCGCATGGACGAGGTCAAAGAGTTTGCCGGTCCCAAGGCCAAAAAGATCAAACCGGAGATGGAATGGCTGGCCGATGGCACGATCATGATCACCTCGTTTTTCCCGACCGACTCCAAAACTGCCGAGGCGGCGGCCTTAGAGATGGGCCGGCGGCTGAATCTGCAGGAGCCTACGGTGATCAGCCGGGAGATTATGCACCCCGTAGAGGGCACGCGCATCGAGCTTAAGGGCAAAGTGCCCTTCTCAATCGATATCGACTCTCTGGTGATCCCTGAGGAACCCGATATTATGTCTGATGCCGATATTCGCGCCGCCATCGAAGCAAAACCGATGAAGGTCGTGTGCGGTACGGTCGGGCAGGATGAGCATTCTGTAGGCCTGCGCGAGATTATCGACATCAAGCACGGCGGTATCGAAAAATACGGAATCGAAGTTCATTATTTGGGCACTTCTGTATCGCCGGAAAAGATGGTGAACGCTGCGGTCGAGCTTGATGCCGATGCTATTCTGGCTTCGGCGGTCATCAGCCACGACGATATTCACTACAAGAATATAGCGTCTATCGATCGCATCGCCACAGAGATGGGCGTGCGCGATAGGCTTATCTTCGTGGCCGGCGGAACCCAGGTCGACCCGGCTCAGGCTAGAGCTCACGGTGCTGACGAGGGCTTTGGCCGCGGCACCCATGGTAACCATGTGGCTACCTTCCTGGTGAAGCATCGTGCGGAGCGCAATCTGTAGAACAATGCCAGTAACTTAAGAGTCATGGCATTGGGTATTGCTTATTCATGTGCGTTAGCGCTACGTTGTTGACCAGCGTACAAGTTAGCGTACATCATGCGTAACACCGCAATTACCCATCAGCTGTGGCCACCCCCTCTGTCGCAGTCGCGACATCCCCCCCTGCCATCCTTTCGGGGGAGTCATAAGGGGGATCTATTGGCCATTGCTTAACTACCCGACACTGCTGCCATACTTTAGGGGGAG
>JAFSXO010000174.1 GCA_017444045.1 bacterium
AGCACGGTGCTCGAGGAATTCCATTCCGTCGTAAAGCGCCGCAATATTACTCTGGGCAAGCCCAAAACCAAGGCAGAGCTGTCTGGGCGCCGTGTACTGCTGGCCGAAGATATGGCCATCAACGCGGAGATCATGGTGATGGTGCTGCAGACGCGGAACGTGGAGATTGACCTGGCAGAAAATGGCAAAATTGCCGTAGAGAAGTTCTCCTCCCAGCCTGAAGGCTATTACGATGCGATATTAATGGATATGCGCATGCCGGAGATGGACGGACTGGAAGCGACTCAGGCTATCCGCGCTCTGGATCGCCCCGACGCTAAGACCATTCCCATCATCGCCCTCACAGCCAACGCCTTCGACGAAGACGTACAGAAGAGCCTGCAGGCTGGCCTAAACGCGCATCTCTCCAAGCCAGTCGAGCCCAATGCACTATTTGAGACCCTAGAGAGTCTGATTAATCCCTAACTAGACATTGAAAACAGCCAATGTCATTAGCTTAAAGTATCGCGACATCGTTATTGAGCAACAAAAAGAGCAAGCGTCATCTTACGCCTGACGCTTGCTCTTTATTCTACATCTTTATGACGCGCATACAATTATCTTCAAAACGCCCATATTCTGTACACACAAGGACGCTTATATCTTGCATACGCAAGTACTACAGAATGATATCAGCCCAGATTATTTAATCCGCAGGGCCCGCCATTTTTTGCCGACCTTAAGCTTGGCGCCATCGGCTGCTTCATAGACCTGATTGGGATCGTTCCAGGCCACGCCGTCTACCAGCACAGCCCCCTGCTCCACCAGGCGCCGGGCTTCGCGCTTAGACGGAGCCAAGCCGGCCTGCATCACCAGGTCGACAGCCTTCAGGGAAGCGCTCTCCAAGACGCATTCCTCGATATCGGTGGGCACGCCCTTGTTGGAGACCACGCGCTGCCATTCGCTGTCAGCCTGCTCGGCCTCTTCCTTGCTATGGTAGATCGCGATGATCTCACGGGCCAGCCAGCGCTTGCAGTCGCGGGGATTGTCGCTCTGCAGATGGGCATCGACCTCGTCCATGGGCACATCGGTGCACAGCTCAAAGTAGCGGCGGATCATGGTGTCGGGGATCTGCATCAGCTTCAGGAACATCTCTGACGGCGTCTCGGTAATGCCCACATAATTGCCCAGGCTCTTGGACATCTTCTGCACTCCGTCGATGCCCTCCAGAATCGGCATCAGCACTACGGCCTGGGATTCCTGGCCATCCTCGCGCTGCAGCTCACGGCCCACCAGGTTGTTGAACTTCTGATCGGTGCCGCCCATCTCCACATCGGCGCGCAGCACTACCGAATCGTAGCCCTGCATTAAAGGATAGATAAACTCGTGCACTCCGATGGGAATACCGTTTTTAAAGCGGCGCTCAAAATCATCGCGCTCCAAAATGCGGGCCACAGTGTACTTAGACGCCAAACCGATGACATCGGCAAAGTTCATCTGCTCCAGCCACTCGGAATTAAAGCGCACCTCGGTCTTTTCGGGATCGAGAATCCGCGCCAGCTGGTTGCGGTAAGTATTGGCGTTTTCTTTGATCTGCTCCACGCTGAGCACCTTGCGCGTGGCCGAACGGCCTGTAGGATCGCCGACGCGAGCCGTAAAATCGCCGATTACGATAACCACCTGATGCCCAAAATCCTGAAACTGGCGCAGCTTGCGCAGGACGACCGCAAAGCCCAGATGGATGTGCGGCGCCGTGGGGTCCAAGCCCAGCTTAATGCGCAGGGGCTTCTTATCGCGCAGGCTGTTGGCGATCTTGCGCTTCAGATCGTCACGGCTGATAATCTCTGCGGTAGCCCGCTCTAACTTTTGAACCTGAAGTTCGGCCTGTTCTTCGAATGTCACCGATTTTCTCCTCAACAACTATTAATAACAACTATAAGCGGCGGGCCTGCTGCACATAAAAAGTATTGCCCATCATGGCGATGCCAAAGCTCGCCTCTTCCTCTCCGGTAAGCTCTACTTTTAAGCCCGCGACCTGAAATTCCTCGGGTAAATTGTTCACCACCAAGCGCTGTCCTGCTTCGGTGACGATCAGCCAGACTCCGCCCTCCAAATCCTCATATTCCATCTTTCCCACTATTTTCTGCATGGCTAACTCCTTTTATCCAGCCTGCCTCAATGCCAAAGCCGGACTAAAACTAATTGTACCAAGAAAAAACTTACTATAGCTCTACCTGCTCACGCATTTCCGCAAGCTTGGCTTCGCCGATCCCGGGAACATCCTTAAGCTGCTCCACGCTGGTAAAGGCACGATTGGGCAAAGCCTCGCGATACTGCACGATTGCCTCGGCAGTCTGCGGCCCCACCCCGCGCAGCTGAAGCAGCTCCATGGCGTTGGCCATATTGATATTGACTTTGCCGAACACGACTCCAGCCTTATCCTTTTCACTATCGCCCTCGGATTGGCCTTCAGAATCCGAGCCGCTTTCTCCAGGATTGCTAACCGCTGCACTTCCAGACACAGCGTGAGCAGATGATGCTCTCTTTTTGCCGCTCTTTTTGCTATGGTGTGCCTGTTTCTCCGCGCTGGGCGCGGTGTCATCCTCAACGGCCACACTGAGACCGCCAGAGGGTGCGGAACTGCGCAGCGATTTTACCAGAATCTGATCGCCGTCGCTCACGTACTTGGCTAAATTGACGCTGCTCCTGTCTGCTTCTGAGCTGAAGCCGCCGGCAGCCTTAACGGCATCGTCTATGCGGGCTTCAAAGGGCAGGGATACCAGCCCAGGCTTGTTTACAGCCCCGGCGACATGCACCTTGATGCTCGGCGCCAAGGCCGCGGCACCGCCTAGCGGCACCCCCGACAGATTGCCGACATCGGCGCCTCCTTCTCCCCTTGCCAGGCTGGCTTCAGTCTGCTGGGCAGCCGTCTGCGCATCGTGCCCTACGCTGTCAGAGAACTGCTGAGCGACCTCATTGGTGCTATGCGGGCCATACGGACTAAAGTAATAATAGTAAAGCAGCCCTCCTGCCAGCATAAAGCAGAGCAGCCCCAAGGACAGCACCATTTTGCGCACCAATTCGCCGCGCTTGCCATTGTCTACAGCACCAGGGAACTGGCCACGGCGCCCGGCATCTGCTCCCCCGCGGCCATAGCGCTCGGAGTGGCGATGCACCGCATCGCGGGGCAGATCTGTTGACGTGACCAAGGCTTCCATAACGGCCTCTGGACTGGGCACAAAACGGTCTGCAGAGTTATTGGCTAGCATACCCTCGCGAAGCCCACTGGGCATACTGTCCTCACCGCGGCTGCCTCCCTCAAGACTGCGCACCGTAGCGGCCATCTTCTCCAAATGAGCGGAGCGGTTGGCCTGAGCAAACTTGCTGGCAGACATCACACTGCTCTGGTTAGACGGAGGCATTCCAGGAAGAGTGGAGATAGGCTGGGCGGCGGGGCCCGCCACGCCCACTGCCGGGGCAGTTTTTGGCATAGCCTCACCAGAAGAACGCATACCGTCTACAGATTGAGCATTTGCCACCGGCAGCGCCAGAGACGCCCCGACAGACGGACCAGACATACTAGCAGAAGCCGGAGACGGCGACTTTAACGCACCGCCAGAAACGGCATTTGGCTGAGACGATGCTCCAGAAACGGGGTCAGAGTCGGGAATAGGCGGATAAGAAATGCCAAAGGAGCCGCCAGAGCCAGGAGCGGGCAGCGATGATGCTCTAGGGGAAGCGCCTGGACTAGAGGCTGGGCGAGAGGCCGTGCCGAACGGACCGCCAGGGGCGGGAATAGGTTTAGAAGGAGCGCCTGAAGCAACAGCAGGCCCAGGAGCGGGACGGGAAGCCGCGCCAAACGGCCCCCCGGGGGCGGGAACAGGCTTAGAAGGAGCGCCTGAAGCAACAGCAGGCCCAGGAGCGGGACGGGGAGCCGCGCCAAACGGCCCCCCAGGGGCGGGAACAGGCTTTGAAGGAGCGCCTGAAGCAACAG